>NZ_RKRB01000002.1:0-280193 GCF_003814765.1 Streptomyces sp. TLI_185 | reverse complement strand
GCTCCGGTGCTCTCTTTTAGGATTGCGTGCCACATTCCGCGAAAAGGAGACCACGGGACATGGCCGTGAAACTGCGTGACCACCAGATCGAGGCCGTAGCCGCCATTGTGCGCGGCCTCGACATCCCGCCGGGCGGTATTCACTGGAATGGTCTGCGCGGGCAGGTGCACGCCGCGTGTGGCACGGGGAAGACCATCATCGCCGCCGCATCGGCCAAGCGGTTGTGGGGCGTCGTCGATCCGTTCTAACTCTTGCTGAGGGGCAGCTCGTGAGCCTGTCGTATCAACATCGCGGGGGGGTGCGCTCGCGTGAATCCGGGCGGGCGGGGAGGGTGTTGATGACGTCGGGCCGGTTGGCGGCTGTGGCGAGCAGGGTGCGGAGTCGGCGCCGGGTGTGGGCAGGTCCATCTCGGGCTGGCGGAGGTAGCCGACGGCGACGGCGGGGACGTAGGCCATGAGTTCGGTGATGGCAGCGGAGCGGGGTCGGGCGCTGTTTTTCCGCCAGGTGGCGCAGGATCCGCAGGATCGTGGTGGTGGAGGCTGGTGATCCGGTGCTCTGCCGGGTGCCAGGCGTCTGGGGCTTCGGTGTCCGGGCTCGGGATGTCCTGGGCGGGCGGCTCGGGCGGGGGTTGGACGTAGGCAGTAGGCGGCGGCCTGGCCGGCGCCGGCGGCGTACTGCCACCAAAAGCGTGCTCCCTCGTCGGTGTCGGTCAGTTGCAGCACGCAGGCAAGGACCAGGGCGCTGCGGGGCTCGGACACGCGAGCACATCGTTTCCAGCGCAGCCACAGGATGTCGAAGGTGTCGGAGACCGCGGTGTCGCGCTGTTCGTCCTCGAGGAAGACCTGGGCGTAGAGGCTGTAGCAGCCCTCCATGAGCTCACGGAACGCTCGGTGGTCCAACGGAGGGGCCGCATGCGACGTGGTCAGGGCAGTCCTTTCGGTACACCGTTGCACCCACTCCCGGCTCTTGTGGAGATAGGTCTCGCGCATCGGTCCCAGCCAGGCGCGGTGGGCGCTGCTGAGATCCTCCGCGATCGGGCCGAGCTTGCGGCCGGGCCGTGCGGGCGCCGGCCGCAGGGTGGTGCGGGTGGCTCGTAGGGCGTGGTAACGGGGCGCCACCCAGGCGAGCACACGTGACCATTCCGGCGCAGGTAGCGCCCACCACAGGGCGCCTGCGGGTGGAAGTTCCGGTTTTCCTTGGCTGCGAGGCAGGCGCTCGTGTCTGGGGGTGTGTCAGTGGCGTGGGCTACGGTCCCGATGTCCTTTGCGGACCTTTTCGGCTAAGGGCCTCGCGGCCGCGCCTCGGGCAACAACCGGGTGGTGCTGCCCGACGGTTGCGCGGGCGTCGGCGCGGACGCCGAGCCGCACCGCTGGCGGCCGGCACCCGTCGCGGGTGCGCTAACCCGCGCGGACTCAGCCGCAGTGACCGTGCCCGTTGCCCAGCGCGCCGTCGATGGCGCCGAGCCAGAGGATGCACTGGCCTCGGGCGTCCAGGTACACGGGACCGGCGTACGTCGTGTAGAAGCCGTTGTCCACGACGTACGGGGCGCCGCGGCCCGCGTCGATGCCCAGCGTCACGGCCATCGACACCGGTGCACCGGAGGCGTTGTTGCGGATGGTGACCGCGCAGTTCTTGCCGGTCGACTTGTTGTAGGTGACGTAGACGGTGCCCTTGTCCTCGACCGGCGTGGAGTCGATGACGGTGTAGCCGGAGCCGCAGACACCGTTGTAGGCGGCTCCCGCCGCGGCGGCGACGGTGGCGGTGCGGGGCGCCGCGCCGGCCGGAGCGCCCAGGGCGACGGCTCCGCCGAGCGCGACGGTGGCCAGGACGGCGGCTGCGGTGAGGTGACGCGAAGACTTCATGGTGTTCCCCCGTGGTCGGTGGTCAAGTAGTGCTCGGCATGCGGTGCTTGCCGCACACGAGAGGAGACCGGTCGCCCCGGGGGGAAGTTGTGGTCACTTTTGTCACTGTCCTGTCACCGTGCGCGGCCGGTGATCTCCTTCGTGCACGCCGCTCTGCCCGAGTGCTGCACGCCCGCGCGAGCCTGTGAGGCCCCAGCCCCACCCCTCATGGAGCATTGTGCTCTTGAAAACGGCTGGTCATCGGGGCTGGTGTGGGTGGGTGGTCGTCTCCTTGGCTGGTCGCGGGCGGGTGCCTGTGGTGAAGATCGTCTGTCAGGCCGATGAGTAAGGCCGCCACGCCAGGTCTACATGCAGTGAAACCAGTCTGGAGGAAGACCACAGGAGGTCGAAGTGTCTAGATCAGTGCTCGACATGTCGGTGTCAGTCGACGGGTACGTCGCCGACACCGACGATTTCCTCGGCGGCGACGACGGCGAGCGGCTGCATAAGTGGGCCGACCCTGACGGGGAGTCCGGCCAGCCGTCCGGGCCGGCTGCGCAATTCCAGGACGAATGGAATGCGGCCGGTGCGGTGCTCGCGGGACGGCGGACTGCCGAGCTCATGGATCACTGGGGTGGTGATCACGGCGGTCTCCCGATCTTTGTGCCCAGCCACCGCCCGCCCGGCCCGGCCGCCCGCTGGGGCTATCCACTGGTGACGTACGTGACCGATGGGATCGAGAGCGCAATGGCACAGGCCAAGGCCGCAGCCGGAGGCAAAGACGTGCAGGTGCGTGGCGCGTACACGGCGCAGCGGGCGCTCGAGGCCGGGGTGCTGGATGAGGTGCAGATCCATCAGATACCGGTGCTTCTCGGGCGTGGCCATCGGCTGTTCGACGTGTTGCCGTCAGAGATCGAGTTGGAGATCGTCCGGGTGATCGACACACCGCAGGCCACCCACATCCGCTACCGCGTCCGTCGCTGAGCGCACGGGCAGACGATATTGAGCGTGGGCAATCGCCCGTAACCAGCACGAGTACGCGATCAACGATCCGCACCAACCCCGTGATCAGCAACTTCAAGTTGCACAAGCTTCATGGAACGTCACTGATCTGCGGATCTGAAACAGCTTCTGGCAATCGAACGCAGCCTGGGCCAGGACATGCCCCGGCCGCTCGCGAGCGGACGGGCTCCTGGCGCAGGAGGTCGGGGCGGGCGTCGGCGAGGTCGAAGGCCCGCTTGAGGCCCTCCACCAGGGCGGGTTCGATCCGGTAGACGCGGATGCGGTCGTCGAGCTGGAGCACGCGGGTGTTGTTGTCGGGGCCGATCCTGCGGCGTACCGCGCGGATACTGGTCAGCACCCCGCCGATCCTCCCCTGCGCGATCGGTGTCTCAGGGTGGTGGATGAAGTGCTCGCGGATGTCGTCGTAGGAGGCGGTGCCGCCGACTTCGACGAGGCGGCGCAGCACGGCGCGGGCGCCGGGCATCACAGCGACGACGGTGTCGAACAGCAGCCGCTCCGTCCAGCCCTCCCACATGTCGCTGCTGCTGAGGGATTCCGGGCCCGGCCGGGGTTCGAGCGCAGGGGCGGTGGGCCAACTGCTCGCCACGAGGGCCGGGTTGAGCCCGTAGGCGGCCTGCACGGCCGCGATCGCCTGCTCGTAGGTGTCGGCCTGGGTGTCGATGGTCAGCTGCACGCCCTCCCCCTCCGTGATCTCCGCTCCCATCCTGAACCCGGCCGGGAAAGGCCCAAGACGTTGCGGCGGAAATCCATGGAGTCCGCGCGGGCCTGCTCGGCACCGTCCCACTCCCGCCGCTAGCGCGCCTCGGGCAGCCGCCGATGACGCACCAACTCCTGTGCCACAGCGGCCAGATCCTCCGGCACCGCGTAGATGGTCTCGATCGGGGAGAGCACCGTGTGCAGCAGGACGTCGTGCACGCCGCCCAGCCCGGGCAGGGCGTAGAACCAGCCCCGGCGCTCCTCCCACTGCAGCCGAAGGCCCCCCCAGGCCGCCGCCGACCCGGCCGGCATCCCACCCCAGCCGCATATAGCCGGTCAGGCCCCGCTGGCGGGAGCGGACATCGGCCCGGACGATGCCCGGCGCAATACCCCGGGCCGTGAGGGCCTCGTCGACAGCCTGGACGTAGGGCCAGTGCGGCAGCCCCTGCGGCCTGCCGGACCACGATGGCGGATCAAGCAACACGGCTCTCACCTCTCACGACCATCGGGCCAGCAGGCGCGGCGGAAGCCGGCCGCGGGACCGATCACTTGGGGGGGCGCGCTGCTGCTGGCGGGCACTGCCTGAGGCGGTGTGAGGACGACGGGTGGAGGCACAGCGGCGGGCGTGCTGAACGGGGGCGCTGACGGTGCCGGCTCATGGGCGGAAGTCGGTTCAGTACCCCACGACGGGAGGAAATCCGCTGGTCACGTGTGAGGTGACCTTAGTCGCGCACGGAGATGGACGTCGATCACCGGAGTTGTCCTCGCTCTGGAACGACGATGCCGAAGGGGGCTCATTGTCGAGTCATTTCGAGCAGGTTCGAAGTCATTGCTGCCCGGACGTGAACGTGGAACGTTCGTGCCAGTCATACAGGTTGCGTCCCGCCGTACTGCGGAGACCCAGGCCAGTCAGCCATGTCGCCGGTGAGCGCGATCACCAGCAGGCCGCGACGTGCATTACTCCCTGATTACACCCAATTTTGGTACGTGGAGCGGGAGTTGCAGGTGCGTGACCCTTGTGAGATTTACGTGCATCTATGCCATGCCGCACTACGGCAGCGGACGCACCCCTCCTACCTTCGACGGGTGCAGCACAACACGCAGTGAGTAGGGATAAAGCCTGAACCAGCAACCCGAAGGGGTCGCCATGCATGCGATTGCTGAAAGACGACGGAAATTCCGACCGCCGAACCGATCACGGAGGCGCTTAGGCGCGGCCATAGTCGCCGGGCTCTCCGCGTTGACCATGGCGCTTTCCGTGGGCAACGCTCCTCAGGCGCAGGCCCAGTATCCCGGCCCCGTGCCCCCACAGCCCCCGCTCAACTGCGACAAGCCGTGGGTGATCCTTTCCGCCTACGGGACCGCGGAATTCACCGACGCCGGGCACCCCTACGGGACCACCGGCGTCAACGACACCTACATCGGGGCGCTGAAGACGGCCCTCGGCAGGAACAACGTCGCGGCGGCAGACATCGACGTCCGGAACCTCAACTACCCGGCATCGGCCATTGACCTGCCGCAGTGGATCATCGATCTGATCGGCTACGACCCCGGCCCCGACGACTATGCGGACTCGGTCCGCAAGGGCCACGACGAGGCGGTCAAGGACCTCACCTTCTACGCCAACTGCCCCAACAAGCCGACCGTCATCATGCTCGGCTACTCGCAGGGCGCGCAGGTGAACAAGAACGCCATCAATGACCCGGCGGTGACCGGCAACAAGTCCGTCTCGGACGCTGTCGGGGCGATCGTCAACGTCGGAGATGCGTCCCGCAGCAACAGCCAGATCGGCATGGACCAGGACGGCCAGATGCTCACCATCGACCAGGGCTACAACCGGGTCCCCTCTGACGTCGGACGCGGTGGACTCATGCAACGCCAGGACGTCCCCGGGGTCTTCGCCGGCTTCATCACCTCCGGCCGCTACTACGACGTATGCCGCAGCGACGACCTGGTCTGCAACGAGTCCGCCTACCCCGGCAGCGACGAGTGGAAGAACCGCTGGCTCCAGGACTTCGGCAACACAGCCTTCGGTGAGGACGCCCCGCACATCAAGTACAGCACCTACACCAACAACACCAGCGGGACGGACCGCGAAAAGGCCGCCGCGGTGGCCTCGGACGTCGCCACGAAGGCCGTCACCGCGGCCGTCCAGCAGCGCAACGTCGTACACCCGCCGCCGGACACGCCCGAACAGGTCTGGGCCACCAACGTCAACGTCCGCGCCCAGCCGACCACGGACGCTCCGATCGTGACGACGATCCCCGAGCCCACCACGGTCTATGTGCACTGCCAGGAACACGCACAACTGGTGACGTACGGGATCTACAGCAACGACGCCTGGTCGTACCTGCCGCAACAGGGTGGCTGGATCAGCAACATCTTCCTCACGGGCCCCGCGTGGATGCCGGGCGTCCCGGACTGCAACGACCTGCCCGGCGGCCCACCAGCGTCAGCAGCGCACCGCTAAACGCTTCGCTTGAACCAGCACACTTCGCCTGCCGGCGCGTCGTGGCTGGACGTTCGGAACCCCGCGTCGTGCGAGACGCGGGGTTCGGGGAACGCGCCGGGACACTCCAGCGGCGCGAGGAGATCCTCAACCGCCCCCGGCTGGAAAGCGCATCCACACAGCCATCCTGACGTCACCAACACCCACGCGACGTGTTCTCACACGTCAGAGGCGATGCGACCGCTGCAGTGATCGGTAAAACGGACAAGGATGAACAGTGGTGGAGACGGACAGACCCCGCATCGGACGTCACCGAACCCATCCCGTCCCCCGACGCAACTTCTTAGCTTGCAAACGACGGTGACCGTGCGGTCGCGGTTCCGGGGTTTTCCACCACGTAGATGTCTGAACCCGGTCACTACCGGTCGGCCGCCGCCGTGTTCGTCCCGCCGCCGTACGCCTCGGCGACCAGCCGCAAGGGGTCCGACCGCACGCCGAAGCGGTCGCGCAGTGCACGCCGCGCGGCGTGCACTCCGCACATCCCGTGCACCGCCTGGCCCGGTGGGGTGGAGGCGGAGCACAGGTAAACGCCCGGGAGCGGTGTCCGGTAGGGGTCCCAGCGGGCGGCCGGTCGCATCACCAGTTGCCAGGCGGTCGTCGCGCCGCCGGAGATGTCCCCGCCCACGTAGTTGGGGTTGTGCAGGCCCTGCTCGGCCGCGGTGACGACGTGCTCGGCGAGGATCAGGTCCCGGAAGCCGGGGGCGAACCGTTCCACCTGTTGCTTGATCTGTTCGCTGACGTCCCTGGTGGACCCGTTCGGTACGTGGGCGTAGGTCCAGAGCACATGCCGTCCGGCAGGGGCACGCCCTGGGTCCACCACCCCCGGTTGTACGGCCAGCACGAACGGACGCTCGGCGTGCCGGCCGGCCGCCACGTCGGACTCCGCCCGTACCGCCTCGGCGCGTGAACCCACCAGGTGCAAGGTGCCCGCCTTCGCGCAGTCCGGTGCGGACCACGGCACCGGACCGGACAGGGCGAAGTCCACCTTGCACGCCGCGCCGCCGTGCCGGAAGCCGCTCAGTTGACGGAGGTACCGCTCGGGCAGTCGTGGGCCCGCGATCTCCAGCAGGGCACCCGGTGCGACGTCCAGGAGAACGGCCCGCGCGGGTGGCAGTTCATCGAGCGACCGTACCCGGTGGCCGGTGACGATGCGGCCACCGTGCTCGGTCAGCTGCCCCACCATCGCGTCGACGATGGCCTGGCTGCCGCCGATCGGCAGCGGCCAGCCGACGGAATGGGCGAGCGACCCGAGGAGGAGGCCCACGCCGGCCGAGGCGAGCGTGCGCGGCGGCGCGATCGAGTGGCACGCGACGCCCGTCAGCAGGGCGGGGGCGAGATCGCCGCGGAACCGGGCGTTCCACCACGGCGACGCCTGTTCGGTGACGCGCAGCCCGAGGCGTGCGAGGGCCGTCACCTGCGGGGGGATCCCGCGCAGGTCGGACATCGCCGCCTCCACCAGCGGTTCCGTCCGATCGACCAGCGGGCGGAGCAGGCGGGACCAACTGGATCCGTCCGGTCCCAACCCGGCGGCGGTACGGTCCAGGTCATGCCACGCCACCGCGGCCCGGCCGCTGTCCAGCGGGTGGGCGTACGACGCCTCCGGCCAGGCCATCCGGACACCCTGGGAGGCCAGATCGAAGGCGCGGAAGAACGGGGACGCGACGGCCATCGGGTGCACCGCCGAGCAGACGTCGTGACGGTATCCCGGCAGGGTCAGTTCCCGCGTGCGGACGCCGCCGCCCACGCTGTCGGCCGCCTCGTGGACCTGGACCCGCAGCCCGGCGGCGGCCAGGACCAGGGCGGCCGCGAGCCCGTTCGGGCCGGAGCCGACCACGACCGCGTCGATGTCGTTGTCGCCCACATCATCTCCGATCCGAAGTTGATCCGAGGTTGATCCGATACAAGCCGTTCGAGCGCGACGTTCCCGGCCGACCGACCGGCCGGCCGACCGGGAAAGTCGGCGGCTACGCGCTCACCCGCCCGATCGCACGCGGGCCGCCATCGTGCGCACGGTGCGGACCTCGTGCACCTGGGCCAGCGGGATGGTCACGCCGAAGCGCTTGCGCACCTCGCTGAGGAGCCGGATGGCGGTCAGCGAGTCGGCGCCGAGGTCGTACAGGTCCGTCTCCGGCGTGACCGGGGGCACGCGCAGGATGCGGGACCACACGTCCGCCAGCTCGGCCTCCACGGACCCGCCCGCCGGGAGCCCATCCGCTGGCGTGGGCTCCGCCGGGACCACCGGGACCGCCGGGGCGGCCGGAGCGGCCGATTCGGCGGGTGTCGGCGGCTCCGGCTGGATCGCGGTGAGCCGGCCGCGGTCGACCTTGCCGTTGCGGGTGAGCGGCAGCGCGTCGTGCCAGACCACCACGGTCGGGATCATGTAGCCGGGCAGGTGCACAGCCAGCCGCCCGCGCAGCTCGTCCAGTCCGGGGCGGTTCGCACCGGCCGGGACCAGGTGGGCCGCCAGGCGGTCGCCGTACGTCCCGGCCTGTCGGACCACGACGGCCTGCTGGATCTCAGGCAGGGCCGTCAGCCGCGTCTCGACCTCGCCCGCCTCGATCCGGTAGCCGTTGACCTTGATCTGGAAGTCGCTGCGGCCGAGAATCTCGATCGACCCGTCCGGCAGGAATCGGCCCAGGTCACCGGTGCGGTACAGCCCGTCCGCGAAGCGGTCCGCGGTGCGCGCGGGGTCGCCGTGGTAGCCCTGGGCCACGCCGGTGCCACCGGCCCAGATCTCTCCGGCCACCCAGTCCGGTCGGTCCCAGCCCTCGGGGCCGCGGACGTGGGCGGTGTTGTTGCGGTTCGGCCGCCCGTACGGCACCGGCCGACTGCCGTCGTCCTCGGCGTCCACCGGGTGGAGGATGTTCCAGATCGTCGTCTCGGTCGGGCCGCCCAGCGAGACGACCTCGAGGTCGGGCTTGAGCCGGAGGAGCGCTGCGGGGAACTCCGGCGGGATCCGGTCGCCGCTCATCATGACCAGCCGCAGCGCGCCGATCCGGCCCGGCGCCGACTCGGCCTCCTCGCTCAGCATCGCCATGATCGCCGGCACCGAGTTCCACACCGTCACGCGGTGCTCCGCGCAGAGGTCCAGCCAGTGGGCGGGATCCGCCGCCCGGTCCGCGTCCGGCAGCACGATCGCCGCGCCGACCGACAGCGCGCCGAACACGTCGTACACGGACAGGTCGAAATTGAACGCGCTGATGCCGAAGAAGCGGTCCGTGGCGTCGACGCCGAACCGGGCCGTGCAGTCGGCGACCACGTTCGCGACGTTGCGGTGACTGACCATCACGCCCTTGGGCTGTCCGGTGGTACCGGAGGTGTAGAGCACGTACGCGAGGTCGTCGGTGGTCGCCCCGGCGGCCGGCTCCACCGGCTCGACGGGCACCACCGGCCGCGCCGCGTCGAGCAGCAGCGTGTCCGGCTCCGTACCGGGCGCGCCGCTGCCGGGCTCGTTGGCGGGCACGTTGGTGAGCACGCACCGCGCCCCGCCGTCGCGGAGCAGGTACGCGCGTCGCTCGTCGGGCAGGTCCGCGTCGACCGGCAGATACGCGGCCCCGGCGAGCAACGAGGCCAGAATGCCGATGATCTGCTCCGGCCCGCGCCGCATGACCAGCCCGACCAGGTCGCCGCGGCCGACCCCGCGCTCCCGCAGCCACGCGGCGGCGCCCTGCGCGCGGTGGAGCAGTCCGCCGTAACTCACGACGCCGCCCGTGGTGATCACCGCCGGGGCGTCGGGACGCGCCGCGGCCTGTGCGACGGCGTCCTCCCACAGCATGCGCGTGGCCAGCGGCGCCGCGGTGTCGTTGGTCTCGGCCCGCCGCCGCCGCTGGTCCTCGGGCAGCAGGTCGTGCGTGGTCTCCGTCCAGCCCGCCGCGTCGCAGAGCTGGTCCAGCAGCTGCTGGAAGCCGGCGACCAGGGCGGCCGGAAGCCCGGCCGGGAACAGCCGGTCCGCCAAGTCGACCCGCACGACCAGGTCGCCCGCCTGCTCCATCGCGAAGACGTCGAGGTGGGTCCGCGGAGCCTGGCCGACCGAGAAGACCTCCCGGCCGAACAGCTCGAGCGCGGCTCCGTCGAGGCCGGAGCGCTCGTGCCCGATGGCGGAGGTGAACGCGTACGGCGCCTGCGGGTACGCGGTGCCGGACGCGGCCGCCTGGCGCGACGCGGCGCCGAAGGCGTGCCCGTGCTCCGCGGCGGCGCGCATCCGCTGCTGCACCGGCGCACAGCGCTGCGCGAACGTGGCCGCCGGGTCGATGGCGACCTCGACGGGCAGGACGTCCGAGAAGCCGCCGATCGCGCCGCGGGGCGGCAGGAGACTCCCGGCGGTGCGCTCCACCGTCGTGGCGATCGTGAACCGCTCGCCGCCGCCCCAGTACGCCAGCACCTGGCCGTAGGCGGTCAGCAGCGCCGCGCTCGGCGTGATGCCCAGGCGGAGCGCGTGCGCCTTGAACGCGGCCCAGCGCCCGGCGGTCAGCCGTACCTGACGCTGCGTGAACCGCGGCCGGGCCACCGGGGGATTGGGGGCCAGCGGCAGGTCGGGGGCGAGCGCGAGGTCGTCGAGCCGTTCGCGCCAGAAGGCCAGGGAGCGCTGGGCCTCGGCGTCGTCCCGGGGGCCCTCCGGTTCCGCGACCTCGCCGGAGAACGCGGTCTCCGCCTCCGTGGGGGCGTCGCCCTGGTAGGCCCGCCACCATTCCCGGAAGAACAGGAACATGCTGCCAGCGTCCATGGTCAGCCGGTCATGGTTGACGTGCAGCACCATCCGGTCGTCGGCCAGGATGCTCACCTCGACGTGCACCGACGGCGCCCGGTCCGGTGGGGCGACCCGGTGCGAGGCGCGCTCCCGGTAGGCGGCCCGCGCCTGGTCGCGTGCCCGGCGCGGCAGTTGCCGCAGGTCCCGGACCCGGATGTGCACCGGTACGTCGTCGTGCACCACCTGGCACCCGTCGGAGGCGAACGTGGTGCGCAGCGCCGGATGCCGCGCCACCACGGTGCGCAGCGCCGCCTCCAGCCGCGCCACGTCCCAGTGCCCCTCGATCTCGTGGTAGACGTTTCCGGCGCCGCCCGGTTCGGGGTCGTAGCTGGTGAGGATCATGACTGACCTTTCGGAGTTACGCGGGGGCGGCCTGTTTCGCCTGGCCCACTTACGCGGGGGCGGCCTGCTTTCGCCCGGCCCACTTGGTGGTCGGCACGGCCACCAGCCCCGCTCCCAGCAGCAGGAGCCCCAGGACGATCCAGCCCGCCGTGCCGACGGTCAGGCACAGCGTGGTGACCAGGGCCTGGGAGGTGAGGCGTCCTATCGCCGTGCCGTTGGAGAGCAGCCCGAGGTACTCGCCCTGTGCCTCCGCGGGGGCCAGGCCGAAGCTCAGCTCGTAGACCGATGCGGTCGACCAGATCTCCCCGAGGGTGTACACGACGATGGCGACGATGAGGGCGACCGTGGCAGGGGCCGCCGACATGTGCCCCAGGAAACCGATCAGCGCGAGCGAGGCCAGGAAGGCGAGCCCCGCTCTGACCATGACCCGGGCTGCCGAGAGCAGAGACTCCATCCCCAGGGACAGCCGTACCTGCAGGAGCACCACCAGGACGGTGTTGAGCGGGACCACCAGCCCCACGACCCAGCGCGGCACCTGGGTATGCAGCGAGATCCACAGCGGCAGGACCAGGGTGAGGACCGGGAACTGCTGCATGATCACCGCGTTGATCCCGATCAGCGTCAGGTACGGGCGGTCGGTGAAGACCCGCCACCGCCTGCTCGCGGTGCCGGTGGCCTCGGTGCCCGGCACGCGCGGCATCCTGAGCGTCATCAGCGCGCACACGGCGAACGACAGGGCGTCGCAGGCGATCATCGACTGGTAGGCGAGCGGGCTGTCCACGTTGATGGCGACCGCCGCCACCGGGCCGACCAGGGTGACGCCCAGGTTCATCGCGGTGCGCAGGCGGGAGCGCAGCTGGGCCGCCCGCTCGCCTCCGGCGGCGCGGACCAGCGGCCCGCGCGAGGAACTGCTCGCCGAGGCCGCCAGGAAGGCGATGGTGGTGACGGCCACGAACGAGACCAGTGAGCGGGTGAGCAGCAGGGCGCTGGTCGCGAGTGCCTCCGCGACCAGCGACACGACATAGGTCTCGCGCGGTCCGTGGCGGTCGGCGATGCGGCCCACGGGGACGCCGGCCAGCATGCCGATCAGGCCCGAGACCGTGAGCCAGAGCCCGACCTCGGCCGGCGTCAGGCCGACGCAGCGCACGAAGTAGAGCGAACTCGTGGTCAGGAACAGGCCGTTGCCGGCGGAGTTGATCAGCGTGGACCAGTAGAGGTTGCGCCCCGGGCCGGGCTCCGGCAGCACGGACGTCAGTGCGCGGCGGATCGCGCCCCGGGGCGGCGTGGCTGTCTGCGTCACACCGTTTCCGGGGCTTGTACGGTCACGGCCTGCGAGAACCACGCGGCCGCGGCGAGGGTGCGCTCGCGGACCTGCTCCTCGCTGTCGCCGACGATGATCACGGCGCCGGCCTTCATGTTCGACGCCGCGCTGAACGACGGGATCTGCGAACCGGGGGCGATGCTGATGGCGGCCTCCACGCAGCCGGGCTGCGCCAGGAGCTCCGACTCGTCGGGCACGTGTTCCGCCACGCCGGCCGGTGCCTGGAGGTGGACCCAGCCGCACTGCTCCTTGCTGGGCTCGGCCGGCTCTCCCGGGGGCAGGCCCAGCGCCGCGCGGGCCCACTCGTCGGACAGGTCGACGCCGAAGCGGCGCAGCACGATGTCCTGGACGACGCCGCCGCCCAGGCGGCCACCGACCTCGCTGAACGTGAGCTCACCGTCCTTCTCGAAGGCCTCGGCGTGGAAGATCCCGTCCTCGTGGCCGACGGCGTCGAGGACCCCGGTCAGCAGGGACTGGGCCTTCGAGTAGAGGTCCGGGTTCTCGTTCGGGTCGAGCAGGACCGATCCGACCAGTCCGCCGGACTTGATGTCGATCACGTTCTGGAAGTAGCGCGAGACCGAGAGCGCCCGGACGACTCCGGCCCGCACGACCCCGTCGAGGTGGAGTTCCTCCCCCTCCATGAACTCCTCCACCAGCCAGGGGCCGCGGGGAGGCTGCTGGTAGGTCTCGACGAGGGAGGCCAGCTCGGCGGCGTCGGAGACGACGTGGGTGTCCTGCGAACCGGCGCCGGTGAGCGGCTTGATGACGATCGGATAGGTCAGCTGCTCGCCGTCCAGGTCGGACAGGAGGTCCGGCATCTGCGCACCGGCCACGGGAAGTCCCGCCTCGCGGACGAGGCGCTTCTGAACGAACTTGTCACGCAGGGCGATCGCGGCGGAGAGGTTCATGCCGACCGCCTTTCCGTGCTCGGCGAGCAGCGCCGCGGCGACGATCGGCCACTCGCCGATCGTGCACACGAAGTCGAACCCGTCGATTGCGATCTCGGCCCTGGCCAGGCCGGCCAGGATCTGCTCCACATCGCCGTCGTCCGGCACGACCACGTGGGTCGCGTCGGGGGCGTGGGACTTGGCCCTGCGCACGTGCCGGGGACCGATCACGGACACCACATCGGCATGGTGCTCCTTAAGCGCCAGGAACGCCGGGGTGTTCCAGCCGATCATCAGAACTCGGGGAGAAACGGTGGTGGACATTTGTGCACGCCTATCCATAGGTCGTTGACCGGCTGCCCGCGCCGCCGAGGGCAAGGGCGATCGGTTTGTTCGCTGGCTCAATCGGGGCGGGACGGCGAACACAGAATTTGCTGGGGAATGTGCGCCCCCGGTACTGCGGCAGGTCTTCGGTTTCGATGCCGGCCATCGCCGCTTCATCCCCGACAGGCATTCCATTCGGGGAATCTTCTATCAGCCTGCCGGTGATCACGTCAAAGGATAAAAACGCCGGGACAAATTCCTTCGATCTCCCTCGAAGGGGGCTTTTGCGACCCCCTTCGAGGGGTGGCCGAGCGTCTCGATAGTAAAAAGATCTTGAAGTTATTGAGCTGCCCATGCGGGCGCTTACGTGGCAGAACAGGACGAAACGATCAGCGCAAAACGTCATCAAACGCATATTCGGGCCTTGCCTCGGTCGCAAAATCCCTGCGTCGGTCCTGACGACCCGCGATCGTGCGTTTACTGTTTTTCCAGTGCGACATGGGCATGACGGGGAGCGTGTGCATCGAGCCCCAGTCCGATTGGAACGAAGCCCATTTGCTCGTGCGGGAGTGGCGCAGGCCGATGTACTGGGTGGATCGATTTCGAAACCAGGGTTTTCACCCTGTCTGACCGAGGGACGTCCGGGACGATCCCCAGCCGACCGTATTGTGAATGCGATCTAGAAGGGGTGGACTATGTCTGCGGACGGGGGCGTCGCGATTTCCGGGGAGATCCCGGTCATGGCACGCGATGTAGCGGTCATCGGGATGGCCGTCCGGATGCCGGAGGCCGACGATCTGTCGCAGTTCCTGGCAAATCTCCAGGACGGTCGCGACAGCGTCCGGGAGCTGTCCGCCGAGCGCCGTAGCCGTACGTCACTGTCGATCGACGCGCGGTACCAGCTCAACGGCTACATCGAGGACATCGACTCGTTCGACGACGCGGTCTTCGGGATCTCCCCGGGCGAGGCGCGGAACATGGCGCCGGAACACCGGCTGCTCCTGCAGAGCGCGTACCAGGCGCTGGAGAACGCCGGATACGATCCGACCTCGCTCGACGGCACCCGGACCTCGGTCTACGTCGGCGACACCCGGCTGGTCTACCAGCAGCTCGCCCGCCAGGTCGAGCCGACCATGGTGATGGGCACCCACGCCGCGGCCACCGCGGGCCGGATCGCACGGTTCTTCGGGCTCCGCGGGCCGGCCGCCATGGTCGACTCGTCCTGTTCGTCGGCCCTGCTCGCCGTCCACCACGGCGTGAACGACCTGCTGCTCGGCGACGCCGAGCTGGCCCTGGTCTGCGGCGTCAACCTGAACCTCTTCGGCGACCCGAAGGACGACGAGGACGAGCTGGACCTCGGCATCCGGTCCGCGGACGGCAAGACCCGGGCGTTCTCGGCGGATGCGGACGGCACCGGCTCCGGCGAGGCCGTCGTCAGCGTCCTACTCAAGCCGCTGGACCGGGCGCTGCGCGACGGGGACGTCGTCCATGCCGTCATCAAGGGCACCGCGGCCAACAACGTGGCGGGCCGATCCGGCAGCCTCACCGCGCCGGACAGCTCGGCGCAGGCCGAGGTGATCGAGCAGGCGTGGGCGAAGGCCGCCGTCGACCCCACCACGATCTCCTACATCGAGGCGCACGGGACCGCCACGCGGCTCGGCGATCCGATCGAGATCGAGGCCATCGACCTGGCGTTCAGCCGCGTGACGGACCGCAAGCAGTTCTGCGCGCTCTCCTCGGTGAAGAGCAACATCGGGCACACCTGGAGTGCGTCGGGCCTGGCCGGCCTGGTCAAGGCCGTGCTCGCACTGCGGAACCGGCAGCTCTTCCCCAGCCTCCACGCTCAGACGATGAGCCCGCTGATCGACTTCGCGAACTCGGCGGTCACCGTGACCAGGGAACTGACGCCGTGGGAGCCGACCGCCGGCGTCCGCCGGGCCGGCGTCAGCGCGTTCGGCGTCATGGGGACCAACGTGCACGCCGTCCTGGAGGAGGCGCCCGCCCGCGAGGAGCCGGGCCCCTCCTCGAACACCGGCAACTGGATCCCCGTTTCAGCGAAGACCGCCACGGCGCTCGCCGCCAATGTCGAGGCCCTGCGGTCCTGGCTCGTCGAGCACCCGGACCTGTGCATCGAGGACGTCCAGCGCACCCTGGTCACGGGCCGGCAGCACTTCCCGTACCGGGCCTGTGTCACCGCGGCCGATACGGCCGGGCTCACCGCCGCGCTCGTCGACCCCGCGACGACCGGCCCGGAGAGCAGCGCCGCGGTCACCGTCATCCTGGTCTCCGGACGGTGCACGGCGTCGGCCTCGCTGACCGCCTCCCTGCGTCGCGCGCACCCCGAGTTCGACCGGCTGTACGTCCAGGCCGAGCAGGCCGCCGGTGCGCACGCCGGAGACCCGAAGGCGGGCCGGTTCGCCTTCCAGTACGCGATGTACGGCCTGCTGGGGCGGATGGGCGTCGAGTCGCGCCACGTCGTCGGTGAGGGCGTCGGCAAGCTGGTGATCGACGCGAGCCTCGGCCGGGTCGAACTCGCCGAAGCGGTAAGGCAGGCGGTGAACGCCGAGGACACCGACGCCGGTGACCTGGACGCCCGCGTCGACCGTCTGCTCGCCGCGCTGGGCGACCAGCGGGTGCTGTTCGTCGAGGCCGGCCCCATGTCGACGGTCTCCTCGGCGGTCGCGGGCCGCGGTGGCGCCGCACGCTCCGTCGTGGCGCTCGCCGAACGCCCCGATGCCTTCGAGGCCTTTCTGTGTGACATGTATCTGACAGGGGCCCGCTGGAGGTGGGCGGAGACCGCCGGCGACGGCCGCAGGATCGAGCTGCCCTCCTATCAGTTCGACCGCACCCGCTGTTGGCTGGACCCCGCCAACACGGTGGCGCCCGCCCCGCAGGTCGGCGAAGCGGTCACCGGCGCGACGGTCGCCGCCGACCCGGCCCAGGCCGTTCAGCCCGCCGATGTGCTCGGGTCGGTCCTGGCGGCCTGGCAGGGCGTGCTGGGCATCGAGACCATCGCTCCCGACGAGTCCTTCTTCAACCTCGGCGGCGACTCGATCGGCGCCATCCAGGTGCTCAACCGGCTCCAGACGGTGTACGGCGTGGAGCTCGACCCCTACGCGATCTTCGACTACGAGACGCCGGCCGAACTCGCCGCCTACCTGGAGAAGTTGGCGGACATCACCACCTTCGCCACCACGACGCCCGCCGTGCAGGACGCGCCGCCGGACCTCGACGCCGCGCCGACCTCCGCGGAGCAGCTGAACGTATGGCTCGCGGCCGAGTTCGCGGGCGGCTCGGTGGCCTTCAACCTGATCCGCAGCTTCGAGCTGACCGGGACGGTCAACACCGAGGCGCTGCGGCGCGCCCTGGACGCACTGGCCGCACGGCACGACGCGCTGCGGGCCGTCTTCTCCTACGCGGACGAGGAGTTGACCCAGCGGATCACCCCGGCGGCCGGATTCACCGTGCCGCTGGAGCTGCTGGAAGCGCCGCTGGACGGGGACGCGCACGGCGCCGTGGACAGCGTCGCGCTGGCCAAGGCCTTCGCCTCCCGTCCGTTCGACCTGGCGAAGGGCCCCCTGCTGCGGGCCCAGTTGGCGTCCATCGGCGCCGACCGCCACCTGCTGACGCTCTGCACCCACCACGTCGTCGTCGACGGGTGGTCGCTGGGGCTGCTGGTCCGGGACCTGGGCGCCTACTACGCCCACTTCGACCGCGGCGCGGCCCTGGACCTGCCGGAGATCGGCATCGGCTACGGCGAGCACTACCGCAAGCTGGCACAGCAGGCCGGCGGCCGCCACGCGGATGCCGCCGCCTACTGGCTCGACCGGTTCGGCACCCCGGTGGCGGCCCTCGACCTGCCGGCCGCCCCCGTCGCCTCGGAGGGCCTCCCCTCCTACCGCGGCGCCTACCGGCACTACGAGCTCCCCGTGCCGCTGTGGCAGCGGCTCAAGTCGTTCTGCCAGGCCGGCGGGGTGACGGTGTTCACCTCGATGCTGAGCGCCGTCGCCGCCGCGCTCCACGGGTACAGCCGGGACGGCGACCTGGTCATCGGCACCCTGATCGCGGGGCGTAACAGCGAGTCGCTGGAGCAGCTGGTGGCGATGCTGATCCGGTCCCTGCCGCTCCGACTGAGGGTCGACGCTGACGGCAGCTTCGAGCAGCTGTCGGAGACGGTCCGCACCACGTTCGTCGACGCCCTGCGCAACAGCGACTACCCGTACGAGGAACTGGTGGAGGAGCTGCAGCAGCGCGGCCTGCTCCAGGCCTCGGGCCTGTTCGACGTCATCGTGGCGTTCCAGCAGTTCGGCGAGGACGGCGAGGCGCCGCACAGCGCTCTCGCGGGCCCCGGCCTCACCGTCCGGCCGGTCGAGGTGAACCTGGACACCAGGGACGTCCCGATCAACATCATGATGGCGGAGGAGGAGGGCACGGTCCGCTCGGCCATCCGCTTCGACAGCGGCCGGTTCACCGCGGAGATGATCGACCGGCTCTGGGCGGACATCAGCCGCCTGCTCGACCGGGCGCTCGACGACCCCTCGGCCCCGATGCGCCTCGCCGCGAGCCCGGCCGACGGCACGACGGCCGAGCCGGCCACTGCAGCCGCCCCCGCCCTCGCTCCGGCCGGAGCACAGGGGCCCTCCGACGCCGTCACCCAGAACCTCGCGGGGATCTGGTGCGAGGTGCTGGGCGTCTCCGACGTCACGGAGGAGGACCGGTTCTTCGATGTCGGCGGCAACTCGCTGCGCGCCATCAAGCTGCTGGCACGGATCCAGAGCCGACTGGGCGTCACGCTCGACCTGAAAACGTTCTTCGCCAGCCCCACGATCGCCGGCCTCGCCGAGGCCCTGGCCGAGGCCCAGCGACAGGTGGTCGCACCGATCCCGAGCCTGGGCGGCCCGGGGGAGTACGAGGGCGCCCGCACGCAGGACCTGTTGATGGAGATCGACCGCGGGAGCGCCTACCCCGGTGCCTTCCACCGCAACGACCTGCAGGAACTGCGCGGCCCGCTCGACCCGTCGCTGCTGCGGCGCGGCTTCGAGCTGCTGGTCGAGCGGCACGAGAGCATGCGGACGACCTGCGACCTCGTCGACGGTCGGACGGTGCAGACCGTGCACGCGCCGGGTGCCCTCCCCCTCAACTACCGCTTCCACGACATGACCGGCAGCTCCGCGGAGCAGGTCCACGAGTTCGTGCTCGCCCGCAAGGACGAGCCGTTCGAGACGGCGCGGGAGCCGCTGGTGCGGGCCGACCTGATCCGCCTCGACACCGACACCCACCTGCTGCTCACGTCGATCCACCACGTGTTCGCCGACGGTTCGTCCGCGCGGGTGCTCTTCCGCGATTGGCACGAGCTGTACGAGGCACTGGTGGCCGGACGCGCCGCCGACCTGCCGGAACTCCCGATCCAGTACAAGGACGCCGCGGCCTGGCGCAACGACCGGCTGACCCCCGAGGTCCGCAGCGAGCACCGGGAGTTCTGGCGCCGGGAGCTGAGCGGGCTGACCGTGCCGCTACCGCTGCCGGCCGACCTGCCGCGGCCCGAGGTCAGCGCGCTCGCCGGCGACCGGCTGTACCTGACCCTCCCGACCGACCTCGCCGAGCGGTTCGGGGCGCTCGCCCGGCAGCACTCGGTCACCGAGTTCACCGTCGGCTGGTGCGCGGTCGCGCTGCTCCTCGCCACCACAGGGGTCACCGACTCCCTGATCGGGACGTACTCCCTCGGCCGGGACCGCCAGGAGTTCGAGGACCAGATCGGCACCTTCATCGGCACCGTCCCGCTGCGCCTCAAGGTGGCCGCGGACGACGACGTGCCGGCGCTGCTCGCCCGGGCCCAGCAGACGATCCTGCGGGCGTTCGAGCACGACGAGTACCCGTACGGCGAGATCATGCGCGACCTGGGCTGGCAGCGGGGCCCCGAGCGCAGCCCGCTCTTCGACGTCGTGGTCAACCTGGACCAGATGGAGTCCGGCTGGGACGCGGCACCGGTCGGGGCGACCGTCGCCTTCGTTCCGAAGGACATCCACCGGCGCGCCAAGCAGGCCGACCTGCAGTTCGTCTTCCAGCGCTACGCCGACGGCCTGGTCCTGGCGATGAGCTACAACACGGAGGTCTTCTCGCCGGACTTGGCGCAGCTGATCCTGCGGCGCCTGCAGGCGGTGCTCGACGGCATGACCACCGCACGACCCCTCAGTGACATCCTGACCCAGGAGGAATTCCCCCATGACCGGTCTCCCCGGTAAGAACTTCCTGACCGCCCTGGACCACGGGCGTGCCGCCACCGGTGAGCGGGCCGAAAACGGCGGCGTGGTGCGCGAGTTCTCGGAGGACCGCTCGTCCTGCCAGATCCGGTTCTCCCGGCTCTCGGCGGACGACGCCGACGCCGTGATCGAGGCCGAGAAGGCCCTCGCGGACAAGGGCGGCTACGAGCTGGAGTGGAAGCTCTACACCCACGACGCGCCCTCCGACCTGGCCGCGCGCCTGGAGGCCGCCGGCTTCGTCGCCGACGACCGGGAGCAGGTGCTGGCCCTGCCGCTGGACGCGGAGACGATGGCGGTCTTCGACACCAGCGCCTTCGACGTGCGCCGCGTGGTCGACGAGGAGGGCCTCGCCGACTACGCCGAGATCGCCCGGGAGATCGGCCGCAAGAACGCCGACTCGGAGCGGCGCCGGCTGTGGGCCTGCCTGCAGGAGACGCCGGACGTGATGAGCGTCCACGTGGCCTACGTGGGCTCGGAGCCCGTGGCCGGCGGGCGGGTGCACTACCCCGAGGGCGCCGGCTACGCCGAACTGGCCGGCGGCCGGACGAAGACGACGCACCGGCTGCGCGGCATGTTCACCGCGGTCGTGGGCTCCCGGCTGGCGGAGGTCTCCGCCCGGGGACTCGACCTCGTCTTCACCGACGCCCTGCCCACCTCGGAGCCGATCCTCGCCAAGCGTGGATTCCGGACCGTGGTCGGGACGCAGCCGTTCGTCTACACGCCGTCGTCCTGACCCACCGGGCAGCCGTCCTCGCCCCTGACCGCGGCCCCGATCGACCAGCCGACGCGCACCGATCGGGGCCGCGCAGCCCGCGGCGATGACGCGGTCCGGGTCGGCACGGCCGGGTCGTTCACACCGCCGGTTCGCCGGATCGCCTGAATTCCACGATGAGATCGCACGCCGCCGCTGAGCATGCGTGCGGGAGGAAGCTGTGAAGACAACGAACCAACGCGCCGCCACCCTGGTCGAGCTCTTCGCCGACTCGGTGCGGCGCCACGGGGGACGGTCGGCTGTCGGAGACGGCACGACGACGCTCACCTACGAGGAGCTGGACCGCAGGTCGGACGCCGTGGGCGCGCTGCTCGCCAGCCACGGGGTGGGCGTCGAGGACCGGGTCGGGGTCTACCTGCCCCGCTCCGTCGACTTCGCCGTCGCGGTGCTCGGCGTCCTCAAGGCCGGAGCGGCCTACGTCGCGGTGGACCAGCGCTACCCCGACGCCCGCCGGGACCGGATGCTGCAGGACAGTGGCGCGAAGGTCGTCCTCAGCGACCAGGCGTCGGCCGGCTCGCTGACGGCGGTACCCGCCGAGGTCGTGCCGATCGGTGACTGGGCCGGGTTCGATGGCCAGGGCGCGGGCGCGGCACCGCTGCCGGAGAACGCGGCGAGCGTCCTGTTCACCTCGGGCTCCTCGGGCCGGCCGAAGGCGATTGTGCTGGAGCACCGGAACATCGTGTCGTTCGCGACCAACCCCGGCCTGCCGCAGCTCCACCCCGAGGACCGGACGGGGCAGATCTCCAACGTCTCCTTCGACGCTTTCCACTTCGAGATGTGGACCACCCTCGCGGCCGGTGCACAGATGGTCGTCCTGCCGCCGGCACCGGAACTGCTCGCCGCGGGCTTCCGGCGGCAGATGGAGGAGTACGGCGTCTCGGCGATGCTCGTGCCCACCATGGTGGTCAACCACGTCGTGCGGGAGGACCGGGACGCGTTCGCGTCGCTGCGGGTGCTCTGCGCCGGCGGTGACGTCCTCCAGCCCTCCGCCTGCCGCGACCTGTTCACGGGCCGCTTCCAGGGACAGCTCTACAACCTGTACGGGCCGGCCGAGACCACCACCGCCTGTACCGCGCACCTGGTGACCGAGTCGGATGTGCGGTCCGGCACGGTGCCGATCGGGACCGCGCTCGCCGGAGTGACGGTCCGGCTGCTCGACGCGGACCTGCGGGAGGTGCCCGCGGGCGAGCGCGGGGAGATCTTCGTCGGCGGCCCGGGCCTGGCCCGCGGCTACCTCGACCGCGCGGACCTCACCGCCGAGCGCTTCGTGACGGTCACCGTCGACGGCGCCCCGATGCCGATGTACCGGACCGGCGACCTGGCACAGCTGCGTGCGGACGGGGCGCTGCTGTTCATCGGCCGCGCCGACGACCAGGTGAAGATCCACGGCTACCGGGTGGAGCCCGGCGAGGTCGAGCAGTCGCTCCGGCACCACCCCGAGGTGCAGGACGCCGTCGTGCTCGCCGAGGGCGAGGGCGACGACCGCCGACTGGTCGCCTTCGTCGTGCTCGGCGAGGAATTGGACATCGCGGAGCTGCGCGCCCGGGTGGAGCGGGACCTGCCCGACTACATGGTGCCGAGCAGCTTCATCGTCCGGAGCGAGATCCCGTACACCCAGCACGGCAAGCGAGACAGCGCGGCCCTACGGGAGGCGCTGGCAGGGCACGACGCCCACGCCGCGGAAGACTTCGCGGAACCGCTCGGCGAGACCGAGCACTACGTGGCCGCCCTCTGGGCGGACCTGCTCGGCGTCGAACGGGTGGGCCGCGACCAGGACTTCTTCGCCCTGGGCGGGCACTCCATGCTCGCCTTCCGGATGAGCCACCGGATCAACCGCGAACTCGGCACCCGGCTCGCCTTCTCGGTCGTGCTGGACCACACCACCGTGCAGGGCCTGGCCGAGCAGCTCGACCTGGTACGGACGCCGGCGGCGGGCGAGTGAGCACGGCAGCCGACGTCGACCGCGCCCGCCGGGGCGCGGCCCCACCCGATCCGTACGCCTACGGCGAGCGGATAGAACTCGTGGTCGCCCACCACGCCCGGCTCCGTCCCGACGCCGTCGCGGTCCAGCAGGCCGAGGAGACGATCAGCTACGGCTCGCTCGTCGAACGGGCCGAGGCCGTCGCCGCGCAGCTGCGCCGCCGGGGCGTGCCCGTCGGCGCCCAGGTCGCGGTGGCGATGGACCGCTCGATCGACCTGGTGGCCACGCTGCTTGGCGTCCTGCGGGCCGGTGCCGCCTATGTGGCCGTCGACCCGCAGTGGCCCCGGCTCCGGATCGCGGACGCGGTGCGCGGAACGGACACCTGTCTCCTCGTCACCGACGAGGGCGAGCTCGCCGGGGAGGTGTGTGCCGGGACGGGCGTCCCTGCCATCACGCC
Source organism: Streptomyces sp. TLI_185 (assembly GCF_003814765.1). Classification (NCBI taxonomy): domain Bacteria; kingdom Bacillati; phylum Actinomycetota; class Actinomycetes; order Kitasatosporales; family Streptomycetaceae; genus Streptomyces; species Streptomyces sp. TLI_185. The sequence goes on along the minus strand of NZ_RKRB01000002.1, from coordinate 257,093 downwards.
GGGCGAGCTGTTCGCCGGCGACCCCGCCGCCGCACCCCCCGCGGAGACCGACGGCACGCGCACGGCGAGCGTCTTCTACACCTCGGGCTCCACCGGCCGGCCCAAGGGCGCGCTGTCGCCGCACCGCGGCACCCTCCGGACGGTCGTCGACTGTCCCGCGATCGCGGTCGGCGCCGACACCGTGTTCCTCCAGGCGTCACCGCTGCCGTGGGACGCGTTCTCGCTGGAGCTGTGGGCGCCGCTGCTCAACGGCGGCCGGAGCGTGCTGCTGGACCGCGGTGCCGCCGCCCTGGACGCGGAGCTCCTGAAGGCCGCCGTCCGCCGTGGCGTCAACAGCGTCTGGCTGACGAGTTCGCTGTTCGCCGCGCTGGCCGAGGACCGGCCCGATGTCTTCGAGGGGCTGCGCCTGGTGCTGACCGGCGGCGAGCGGGTCCCGGTGGCCGCCGCACGGCAGGTCCTCGCCGGCTTCCCGGAGCTGCACCTGGTCAACGGCTACGGTCCGGCGGAGTCGACGATCTTCGCCACCCACCACGTCGTCCGGCCGGGCGACGTGGCCGAGGGCAGCACCGAGATCCCCATCGGCACGCCCCTGCCGAGGACCGTGGTCCGGCTGCTGGACCCGGACGGCCGTCCCGGCGCCGCCACGGGCGAGTACGAGGGCGAGATCGCGGTCGGCGGCGACGGCGTCGCCCTCGGCTACGCCGGAGACCCGGAGGAGACCCGGCGGCGCTTCTTCGAGCTCGAGGGCGAGCGCTACTACCGCACCGGCGACCTCGCCCAGCGGGACGCGGACGGGCTGCTCCGCTACCGCGGACGCATCGACGACCAGATCAAGGTCCGCGGGATCCGCATCGAGCCCGGCGAGGTGGAGGCCGTCCTCGAGACGCACCCCTCGATCACGAAGGCCTGCGCCGTGGTGGTCGACTCGCCGTCGGGGAGCCGTCGGCACCTGCTGGCCGGGTACACCACCGCCGACCGGCGCCCCCTGGACCCGCCGGAGCTCAGGGCCTTCGCGGCGACCCGGCTGCTGGACGCCATGGTCCCCACGCTCCTCCACCACGTCGACCGGATGCCCCGCAACGCCAACGGCAAGACCGACCGCCGGGCGGTGGCCGCGCTGATCCAGGAGCACCTGGCCGCAGCCGACCCCGGCGGAGACGACCGGGCCGCAGGCGTCGGGGCGGTGGGCGAGGCCCCCGGCGGTCCGCTGGCGGAGGTGCGCGCACTCCTGGGCACGGCCCGGCTGACCGCCGCCGACGACCTCCTCGAAGCCGGGGCGAACTCCCTGGACGTCATCCGGCTGGCGGCCCAGCTGGGCCGACGGCTCGACGCCCGGTTGACCGCCGCCGACGTCTACCGGCTCCGTTCGGTCGAGGCGATCATCGCCTACTGCGCCGGTGCGGCGCGGGCCGACGAACTGCCGGAAGCAGTCGACGAGGAGAGCGACGGCCCGCTCTCCCACGCCCAACAGCGCTTCTGGCTCGCCGAGATGGCCTCGCCGGGAGCGGCGGACAACACCCTCGTGCTGGCCTACCTGCTCGCCGGTCCGCTCCGGCGGGACATCCTCGCCGAGGCACTCGCCGAGTGCCTGCGGTCGCACGCGGCACTGCGGACGGTCTACCTCTGGGGCGACGAGGGCCCGGTGCAGCGGATCCTGCCGCCCGAGCCGACTGGCAGAATCCTGGAAGAGGTCGAACCGCCGTCCGACGCCGTCGGGCGCGAACCGCAGGAACTCGCCGAGGCGCTCGTCGCCGACTGGTGGGACCGGCCGTTCGCGCTGGACTCGGAGATCCCGGTGCGGTTCAGGCTCTGCCGCATCGGTGACGAACGGCACCTGCTCTGCCTTCAGGTGCACCACATATCCTTCGACGGAACCTCGGAGCACGCCTTCGTGGCCAACCTGCGGGCCGCCTACGAAGCCCGCTGCGCCGGACGGCCCGTCCCCGCGCACGAAGGGCGGCTGAGCTACCGGCGCTACGCCGCCTGGGAGGCGCACCAGCTCGCCCACTGGGCCGACCGGGACCTCCCCTACTGGTCCGACCAACTGCGGCCAGCTCCCGAGCCGTTCCTGCCGGCGCCCACCGGTGGTGCCGCCGAGGCGGCCCGCCGGGAGCTCGCCACCCGCGTGGACGCCGAAACGGTGACAGCCCTGGCGGCGGTCTGCGCGGGTCTGGGCGGACCGGTCCTGACCGGACTCATGGCCGGGGCCGGGCTCGCCCTGGCACGGACCTTCGGGATCGCCGACCCGGCGCTCGGAACCGTGACGGCCGGCCGGTTCGACCCCGTCCCGGAGTCGACCGTCGGCTACTTCGTCAACCCGTTCGTCGTCCGCCTGGCGGCGAAGCCGGAAGAGGACGCGAGCACCGTACTCGCCCGTGCGGTGCGGCTGGTCGTGGACGGCCTCGACCACGCGCGCACGCCGTTCGACGACGTGGTGGGCGCACTGGCACCCGCCCGAGGGCGCCACCCCTTCTTCCAGACCTTCGTCGTCCTCCAACTGCCACCGCCGGCCGACGCTCTGGGCGCCGGTGTCGAGCTGACGCCCATACGGATCCGGCCGCCGCGCACCGCGATGGAGCTCGTGATCGAGGCGATTCCCGGCGCAGACGGCTCCTGGACGGTCGTCACGCAGTGGCGGGAGGACGGCGTCAGCGCCGACGCTGTCGCCCGTGTGGACGTGGAACTGCGTCGCTGCCTGGCCGAGATGGCGGGTCAGGCATGACCACCGACACCGGGTCCCGCGCCGGGCGATGGCTGTGCGGGTTCCACCCGGCACCGAGGCGTCCGACCTCGCGCCTGTTGATGCTGCCGCACGCCGGCGGCTCCGCCAGTTTCTACTTCCCGTTCTCGGAGGCGTTGTCCGGCGACGTGGATGTGCTGGTGGCGCAGTATCCAGGTCGGCAGGAACGCCACAGGGAGCCGTCGATCACCGACATCCGGGAGCTGGCGGTCGCGGTGCTCGCCGCGCTGACGGCGGACGGACTCGATGATGTGCCGCTGGCGCTGTTCGGACACAGCATGGGCGCTCTTGTCGCGTACGAGCTGGCCGGGCTCCTCGAAGAACGCGGTGTGCCGGTCGCGCGCCTGTTCGTCTCCGGGTGCCGTGGCGCAGCCGTGCCTGACGATCCGCGGCGGTTGCACGCCGCCGACGACGACGCCCTGATGGCCGAGTTGGCGGCAATGGGGGGAACCGACGTCGAGCTGCTCAGCCACCCGGACATCCGCCAGATGGTCCTACCGCCACTGCGCGCCGACTTACGTGCCGTGGAGACGTACAGCCACCGGCCCCGGCAACCCTTGCGCGTCCCGGTGACCGCGCTGATCGGTGATATGGACCCCCGGGTGCGGCCGGGCACTGCAGAGGCCTGGTCCGAGCTCACGCTTGGATCGTACGAACTGCGGATCTTCCACGGAGACCACTTCTTCCTCGTGGCGCCGGGGACGTTCGGCGAGGTGGTCAGCCTCCTGCGCGACCGGTTGACCGGACCGGGTCCATCGACCACTCACATCTCTCACGGTGAGGAAGAAGCACTATGATCACCCATTGGTGGCTCCATCAGCTGCCCCCGGTTTCCGGCGTCCTCAGGGCGGTCCTCTACGCGGGGCTGCTCGTACTCTGCATGAACCAGCAGCCCACGCCGCTGTTCGCGCCGAAGATCATGGCGAAGACCGAGTCGGCCTTCTACACTCCCGTCCTCGCGCTGCGCGTCCTGGGGATCCGATGGGTCCGCCCGGCGGTGCTCGTGGTGGTCAGGAATCTGACCATCGTCGCCTGGATCGCCGCGACGGCGGGCCTGCTGCAACCGGTCGCCGGGATCCTCACCTTCCTGGGCTTCGCGTTCCTGCACGCGGTGAACGCCGGTGCGCTGGGCGCCAACCACTCCAGCCACGCAGCCCTCTACACCCTGTTCGCCATGTGCTTCTCGGTGTCCTACGACTTCTCGCTCGACGGGCTGCTCGCCGACCACACCGCCTGGCCCCTGCTGGTGGCCCGCGACTCCGCGTTCACGTCGGGATTCGCCCCCTGCCTGCTGCTGGTGGCACTCGCCTACACCCTGTTCGCCGCCGGCGTCGCGAAGCTGCGCTTCGGCCGGCAGGGCTGGTTCGACGGCACCGCGCTGAACTTCTACCTCCGGATCTCCCAGCCGGCGGCACGCTGGCTGTGGCTGTCGCGGTTGATGATCTCCAAGCCGTGGCTGTGCCGGCTGGCCGCCTGGGGCACGCTGGTCGTCGAACTCGGCGCGGTGGCCGCCATTTTCAGCGGGCAGCTGCGCATGCCCATGGTCCTGGCGTGGATCGCCATGCACATCGTCATCCTCTGGGTCATGTTCCCGGCCTACTACATCCAGATGTGGTGCTACCTGCTGCTGTTCGACTGGCCCTGGCTGATCGAGCAGGTCACCGGCGACCGCCCGGCGACGCACGTCTTCACCTCCGACGGGCCGGTCGCCACGACCATGGCCGTCGTGGGCTGCGCGCTGACCGCCACGCTCCTCTACGTCCTGGTCGTCAGCTCGGAGCAGTGGCCGTTCACCAGCGTGCCGATGTACTCCAACGGCACCGCCGAGGCGGACCTGATCCCGCTGCCGGGCCGTGCCGAACTCCATGAGCGCGCCACCCGGGCGGCCCGGGGGCAGCACACCGCCTGGGGCCGCGCCTGGGTCGACGAGGAGTACCTGGAGGACATCTGGGCCCGTCCGGTGGACCCCGATGCCGAGCCGCAGCGCATGTTCCACCTGCTGATGAAGGAGGGCACTTCGACCTTCGTCCGCTGGTCGCAGTACGCCAAGGTGGTCCGCGAGCTCGCCATCGAGGACGTCCTCACGAAGCCGCCGAACAGCCCGGAGCATGCCGAGGACCAGGTCTACCCGGCCGCCGCGTTCCTGCGGCAGGTCGCCCCGCTGTTCCGCGCGGCGCTGCCGACCTGGGAGAAGTACGAGGCACTGGAGCTGGTGTGCCGCACCAGTTGCGGTGGTGTCCTGATCGGCCGCGCCGAACTGGCCGAGTCCCGAGTCGCGAGGTGAACGCGATGACCGCACCGCAGAGCATCAGCGAGATCGCGTCCGCCCCGGACGCGAAGTGGTACCCGCTGTCGTCGGCGCAGCTGACGATGTGGCTGGCTGTCCAGTCCGGCGACGCCCACGCCGCGTACACGGTTCCCGCCGTCTACCGGCTGGACGGCGAGCTGGACGTCGAGGCGCTCAAGGAGGCGTTCACCGAGCTGCTGCGGTGCCATGAGGCGCTGCGCACCGTGTTCGGCAGCGTGGACGGCGTGCCCCGGCAGCGGCCGGCCGCCGACGCGGAGCTGGACTGGACGTACCGGGTCGCCGCCCAGGGGACCGACCGGCTGATCGAGCACTTCGTGTCGCGCCCGTTCGACCTGGCCGCCGGGCGCCTGCTGCACGTGATGCTGGTGCAGGAGGCCGCCGACCGCCACGTCCTGGTCCTCGCGGCGCACCACATCGCGGTCGACGGATGGTCGTTGACCGTGCTCCTCGACCAGGCGCTGGACGCCTACCGGCGAGGTGTGCAGGGCGCCCCGCAGGAGGCCGAGGACGGTGCCCGGCTCCAGTACAAGGACTACGCGGTCTGGCAGCAGACCGTGCTCGACAGCGGCGCCCTGGACGCCTCCCGGGAGTACTGGCGACAGCGTTTCCAGGAGCCGGTCGAGCGGGTGGACCTGCCCGCCGACCGCCCCCGCCCGACGGTGCGCAGCCACCTCGGCGCGAACGCCACCCGCGTCCTGCGGCAGGAGACGGTGGCCGCCCTCAAGGACCTCTGCCGGCTGGAGCGGACCACGGCGTTCGCCGCGCTCAGCGCCGCACTGCGGGTGCTGGTGTACCGCTACAGCGGGCAGCGGGACATCGCCCTGGGCACCTCCGCCGTCAACCGGCCGCTGCCCGAGCTGTTCGACCAGGTCGGCTGCTACGTCAACAGCGTGGCGCTGCGCGATCCGGTGGCGCCCGGCGCGAGCTTCCGCGAGCTGCTGCTCAGCAGCCACCGGACCGTGCGCGGCGCCCTCGGCCACGCCGAGTACCCGTTCGACCGGGTGGTCCGTGACGCGGGCGCCGACACCGAAGCGGGGCGCAACGCGCTCTTCGACATCATGATCATGTCCGATGAGGGCTTCGGCGAGCCCGGCGAACAGGTGCCCGGCCTCGGAGTGCAGGCGGTCCGCGTCGGCAACGGCCACAGCAAGATGGACCTGACGCTGTTCTTCGCGGAGACGCCCGAAGGGCTGCTCGCCACCGTCGAGTACGCCGTCGAACTGTTCGACGCCGACCGCATCGAACGGCTGTTGCGCCACTTCGAGGTCCTGCTGGCGGACGCGGTGGCCAGGCCGGACGAGCCGGTGGAGGCCCTCGAACTGCTCGACGCCGCCGAGCGCGAGCTCGTCACGCACGGCTTCAACCGCACCGACGCACCGTACGACCTCGACACCACCGTCGTGCAGCTGTTCGAGGAGCAGGTCCGGCGCACCCCGGACGCCGTCGCGGTCGTCGACGAGCAACGGTCCTGGACGTTCGCCGAGCTCAACGCGCAGGCCAACCGACTGGCGTGGACGCTGCGCGACAAGTACGGCGTGGCGACCGGCTCCCTGGTGGCGCTGCGGCTGGCCCGGTCCGCCGACCTGACGGCGGCGGTCCTCGGCGTCCTGAAAGCCGGTGGCGCGTACCTGCCGCTGAGCACGACCGACCCCGACGACCGGGTCCGCCACGTCCTGGACGACAGCGGATGCGCCGTCGTGCTGCGGGTCGGGGACGCCGTGGACCCCGCGGACGCCGCGGACCCCCTCCTCACCGGCCGGACGCTGCTGGACCTGGCCGGGCCGCTGTCGGAGCGCACCGACGACCCGCCGCCCACCGCGGGGCCGGACGACCTCGCCTACTGCATCTACACCTCAGGGTCCACCGGGCTCCCCAAGGGCGCCCTGGTCGAGCACCGCTCCCTGGTCAACCGGCTGCACTGGATGGTCGAGGACCTGGGACTCGGCGAGGACGACGTCATCCTGCAGAAGACGCCGTACACCTTCGATGTCTCCGTCTGGGAACTGCTGCTGCCCGGGACGATCGGCGCCCGGCAGGTCATGCTCCCGCCCGGGGGAGAGTCCGACCCCGAGCTGATCCGGTCGACCATCCGCCGCCACGCGGTGACCGTGGTGCACTTCGTCCCGTCCATGCTCAGCCAGTACCTGAACTCCTGTCAGGACGGCTTCCCGGGAGTGCGGTTCTGCGTCTGCAGCGGCGAGGAGCTCGACAGCAGTCTCGCGCGGAGCTTCTTCGGCGCCGTCGGGGACGACGGTGCGCGACTGATCAACTACTACGGCCCGACCGAGGCGGCCGTGGACGTCACCACGCTGCACGTGGAACGCGACCGGCCGGTCACCCTCGGCCGTCCGGCGCCCAACAACCGCCTCTACGTCCTCGACGACAGCGGCCGGCCGTGCCCGATCGGCGTCACCGGTGAACTCTGCATCGGCGGGGCCCAGGTGGCCCGCGGCTACCTGAACCGCCCGGAGCTGACGGCGGAGCGGTTCGTCGCGGACCCGTTCGGCACCGGCCCGTTCGTCGCGGAGGGGGACGGCACCGGCCGGATGTACCGCACCGGTGACCTGGCCTGCTGGTTGCCCGACGGACAGCTGCGCTACCTGGGGCGGCGCGACAACCAGGTCAAGATCCGCGGCCAGCGCGTCGAGCTGGGCGAGATCGAACAGGCGCTGCGGGACGAACCCGGGATCGAGCGCGCCGTGGTCCTCCCCCGCGCGACCGGCGGGGAGACCGGGCTGCTCTACGCCTACCTGGAGGCCACCGGTTCGGCGCCCTCCAACGAGGCCCTGCGCGCGGCGCTGCTGCGCCGCCTGCCGACCCACATGGTGCCCTCCCACTTCCTGCGCGTCGACACCCTGCCGCTCACCGCCAACGGCAAGGTGGACCGCCGGGCGCTGTCCCGGCTCGGCGACGGGGAGCTGGCGACCGCGGAGCGGGTGGCGGCCGCCACCGAGACCGAGCGGGCGGTGGCCGGGATCTGGTCCGCACTGCTCGGCAGCGACGCCTTCGGAAGCACGGACGACTTCTTCGTGATCGGGGGCCACTCCCTGCTGGCCCTGCAACTGGCCAGCCGGGTCAACGAGCACTTCGGCCTCGACCTGCCGTCGGCCGCCTACTTCGCCCACCGCACCATCGCCGCCCAGGCCCGCCTGGTGGACGAGACGGCCCCGCGGACCCACACCGGTATAGCGGTGGTCGCCCGCACGGACGGCCACCCGCTGTCCTTCGCGCAGGAGCGGATGTGGTTCCTGTCCCAGCTCGACTCCGACAGCACCGCCTACCACATCCGTACGCTGGTGACCTTCCGCGGCCCGCTGGACGTCCCCGCCCTGCGCCTCGCGCTGGAGGACCTCGTCGCCCGGCACGAGCTGCTCCGCGTCACCTACGACGCGGCCGGCGGGACACCGACCCAGCGGGTCCGGGAAGGGCTGCCCCTGGCCTACGCCGAGCACGACCTGACCGCGTGCGATCCCGCGGAGCTGGACGAGGCCGTCGCACGGCTGGTGCAGACCGACGACATGATGCCCTTCCGGCTCACCGAGGAGGCACCGGTCCGGTTCGCCCTGTTCCGGACGGGCCCGTCCGAGCACCGGTTCCTGCTCACGCTCCACCACATCGCGGGTGACGGCTGGTCCATGCGGCTGCTGATGCGCGATCTCGCGGCCTTCTACGGGCGGCGGGCGGATCCGTCGCAGGCGCAGTCCGTGCCGGCGCCGTCGCGGGTCCAGTACATCGACTACGCCGCGGCCGTCCGGGAACGGGTGGCGAGCGGGGCGGTCGAGCCCGATCTGCAGTACTGGCTCGCCAAGCTCGCGGGCGCGCCCCAGCTCGAACTGCCGACGGACGTGCCGGAGCCCCAGGGCAGCGGCCGGGCCGACGGCCGCCTCGCGCGGAGCGTGCCCGTGGAGACCAGCGCGGCACTGCACAGACTCGCGGCGCAGACCTCGACGACCCCGTTCGAGATCGCCATGGCCGCGCTCAATCTGCTCCTGTCCCGGCTCAGCGGCCAGTCGGACGTGGTGGTCGGCTACCCGGTGGCCAACCGTGACGCCGTCGAGACGGAGAGCATCGTCGGCCTGTTCCTCAACACGCTCGTGCTGCGGACCGAGCTGGCCGGCGACTCGACCTTCCTCGACCTGCTCTCCCGGGTCAGCGCCGGGCTCCACGAGGGCTACGCGCACGAGGCCGCGCCATTCGAGCTGCTAGTGGAGCGACTCAACCCGGTGCGGCGCCTCGACCGCAGTCCCGTGTTCGACGTGCTGCTCAACTACCTCGGCCGGCTCCACGAGGAGGCGGTGATCGACGGCGTGGAGACGTTGTTCGACGACACCCTCTGGGAGCCCGAGGCCAAGCTGCCGTTCACGTTCTACGTCTCGGAGCGGGACGACGCCGCCCTGCACATCGAGCTCGTCTACCGCACCGACTCCTGCTCGGCGGCCCGCGCGGCGGCCATGCTGGGGCAGTTCAGCGCACTGCTGACCCAGGTCGTCGCCGCACCGAACCGCCCGCTGGACGCGTACTCCCTGGTCCTGCCCGGTGACGCCCATGCCGGTGCGGCCCTGGCGACGCCGATGCACGCGCCCGCGCAGCCGCCGGTGACCGAACTGATCGCGGCCCGGGCCACGATCGCACCGGACGCCACGGCCGTCAGCCACGGCGGCTCCGCCCTGACCTACCGGCAGCTGGTCGACCGCTCCGAGGAGCTCGCCCGGCACCTGGTCGCGGCGGGGTGCGGGCGGGGACAGGTGGTCGCGGTGACGGGGCCGCGGAGTCCGGGGTTCGTCGTGGCGATGCTGGCGGTGCTGCGCAGCGGCGCTGTGTTCTTCCCCGTGGACCCGGCGCTGCCGGCAGGGCGGCGTCAGCACCTGGTCGCCGTCGGCGCTCCGGTGTTCTGCGTCCGGGTCGAGGAGGCCGACGAGCCGCAGCCCGCCGTCATCGAGGGCATGCCGCAGACCACCGTGGACGCCGGTACCGGGCTGTCGCCGCTGGCGGGCCGCGAGGCGTCGCTCCCGGCCCCTGAGGTGGCGCTCCCGGCGGTGGACCCCGATTCCCCCGCGTACCTGTTCTTCACCTCGGGAACCACGGGCACGCCCCGCGGAGTCCTGGGCCGGCACGCCTCGTTGACCCACTTCCTGCGCTGGCAGAGCCAGGAGTTCGGTGTGACGTCGCAGGACCGGTGCGCTCAGCTGACCAGCTCCTCCTTCGATGTGATGCTCCGTGACACCCTCGTCGGCCTGGTCAGCGGCGGCACCACGGTGCTGCCCGGGCCCGAGGACGTGCTGGGCGGGAAGGCGGTGTTCTCCTGGCTGGTGAGGGAGCGGATCACGGTGCTGCACGCGGCACCGACGGTGCTCCAGTCATGGCTGCTGGACGCGCCGGCCGGTACCGGCCTGGGCGAGCTGCGGCTGGCCTTCCTGGCCGGCGAGCCGCTCAAGGCGGCGCTCGTCGAGCGGTTCCGGGAGGTCCTCCCCGACTCCGCCGAGGTGGTGAACCTCTACGGCCCGACCGAGACGACGATGGCGAAGTTCGCCTACCGCGTCCCGCGGAACGCCGCGCTGCCGCAGCTGCTGCCGGTGGGCTCGCCGCTGCCGCAGTGCCAGGCCGTCCTGACGCGCAACGGTGAGCTGTGCGGTGTGGGCGAGCTGGGGGAGATCCTCATCCGCACGCCGTTCCGGACCTTCGGCTACTTCGAGAACCCCGAGGCGAACGAGGCGGCCTTCCTGCCGAACCCGCAGCGCGCCGACGCGTCGGACCTGCTCTACCGGACCGGTGACCTGGGCCGGCTGCGCCCCGACGGGCTGCTGGAGGTCCGTGGCCGGATCGACGACCAGCTCAAGATCAACGGAGTGCGCCTGCACCCCGCCGAGATCGAGAGCGTCGCACTGGCACACCCGTCGGTGTCCGCGTGCGTCGTCGTGGCGCACCGCCGCAGCACGGAGGAGTACCACCTGGTGGCGTACGCCGTCCCTCGTGCGGGCGCCGATACGGACCGTCTGCCGTCGCAGCTGCGCTCGCACCTGGCCGAGCAGTTGCCGTCGGCCCTCGTCCCCGCCGAGTTCATCGTGATCGACGCGATTCCGACGACGGCAAACGGCAAGCAGGACCGGGCCGCCCTGCCGCTCCCGCGCTTCCTGTCCGACCAGGCCGTCTCCGCCACGCCACCGCGCTCCGCGACCGAGGAGCAGATCTGCGCGATCTGGCAGGACGTCCTCGGCGGCCCGGTCGCCGGGATCGACCAGAACTTCTTCGAACTCGGCGGCTCCTCGTTGAAGGTGCTGCGCCTGCACGCGCTGCTGAACGAGCACTTCTCCAGTGCGGTCCGGGTGGCACAGCTGTTCACCCACGCGACCGTCGCCGGTCAGGCCGAGCTGGTTGCCCCGCGCCAGGTCCGCCACGAGGAGAGCCTCCTCGGTGAAGGGGTCATCGTGCTGGATTTCTAGCCCCTCTTCCTGGAACCACGGAAAGTTCCGGCCGTGCGTGACGGGCTCCCGTCCCGCACGGCCGGACATCGGCGAATCGAACAGCACCGGCACGGCCGGCGTGATGGATGAAGGACGGATGATGACAGCGGTCAGCAACGGCTCCCCGTTGGTTGTATGGCATGTGGACGCACTTGATGACGCACGTGATGGAGCCCTCGACTGGGCCCGGCGCAACAGGCGGGAGTTGAGGTCGGCCGTCACGGAGCACGGCGCCGTGCTGGTGCGGGGCCTCGGGCTGGGCGACCCGGAGACCTTCGCCGCGGTCAGCAAGGCGCTCGCCGACACCGACGAACTGATGGTGGAACACGAGGGGTTCGCCCACCGCGACGAGGCCCCCGGACCGGTCTACTCCACCGCCAGCTGGGCCGACGACCAGACCATGTGCATGCACCACGAGTTGAGCTACGCCCGTGAGTTCCCCGCCATGCTCATCATGGGCTGCCTGACCGCCCCGGACCAGGGCGGCTGCACCGCCGTGGCCGACTCCAGCGCCGTGGTCGACGCGCTCCCCGCCGAGGTGGTGGACCGCCTGGAGACCGAGGGCTGGCTGCTCACCCGCAACTACAGCGACACGGTCGGGCTGCCCTGGGCGGAGGCCTTCGGCACCTCCTCCCGGGACGAGGTGGAACGGTACTGTCGCGAGGGGGGCATCGAGTTCGAGTGGCGAGGCGACGACCTGCGGACCTGGCACCGTCGACCCGCCCTCATCACCCACCCGGTCACGGGACGGCGGTCCTGGTTCAACCAGATCGCCTTCTTCTCCGAGTGGAGCCTCGATGAGGACGTCCGCGACTACCTCGTCTCGGTGCTCGGGCCCGACGGCCTCTCCTTCAACACCGGGTGGGGGAACGGCGAACCCTTCACCGCCGACCTCATCCAGGTGATCAACGACGCCTATGTGCGAGCGACCCGCCGCGAACCCTGGCAGGCGGGCGACCTGCTGATGGTGGACAACGTCCGTATGGCGCACAGCCGGGAGGCCTTCGAGGGCGACCGGCGCGTCCTGCTGGCCTTCGCGGACCCGCTGCGCGCCCGGCTCCCCGAGACCGCGCTCGGGATCTGACACCCGTGAGTCCCCCGGCCGCACTCGTGCCAAGCACCGTGTCCGCGGTGGATCCCTTTTCGAATGATATGGAGACCTTGTGGCTCAGCTGACTTCCAAACGACGCCTCGCCCTCGCCGTACCAGTCGTACTGTCGCTCACCGCCTCCCTGGGCTTCCTGCCCGGCGCGGCTTCGGCCGCCGCGGGCACCGCGCCCGCCGCCTCCGCCGCACAGGCCGCCGAGGGACCCGAACTGTCGTACGTGGTCAACACCAGGACGGACCGTCACACCCTCTCAGCGGTCCAGCGAGCCATATCCGCGGCGGGCGGCACGATCGTCGTGACGTACGACAAGATAGGTGTGATAGTCGTCCACTCCACGAACCCTGGCTTCGCCACCGCCCTGCGCGCGGTACCCGGAGTGCAGTCGGCGGGCGCCACACGTCACGCGCCGCTCCCGGCGCAGTCCACGACGGACGTCGGTACGCCGAAGGCGCTCACCGCCGACGAGGTCGCGCACGCCAAGGCCGCTGACGGGCAGGACCCGTTGGAGCCACTGCAGTGGGACCTGCCCGCCATCAAGGCGGACAAGGCACACGAGCGGACGCTCGGCAGCCGCCGTGTCACCGTGGCCGTCATCGACACCGGTGTGGACGACACCCACCCGGACATCGCGCCGAACTTCAACCGCGACGCGTCCGCCAACTGCGTGTCGGGCAAGCCGGACACCACCGAGGGCTCCTGGCGGCCGACCGCCGAGGAGAGCCCGCACGGCACCCATGTGGCGGGTGAGATCGCGGGCGCCAAGAACGGCATCGGTATCACCGGTGTGGCGCCCGGCGTGCGGGTCGCGGGCATCAAGGTGGCCACCACGGCCGGCTACATCTACACCGAGGCCGTGGTCTGCGGCTTCATGTGGGCGGCCGACCACCACGTCGATGTCACCAACAACAGCTATTACACTGACCCCTGGTACTTCAACTGCGCGAGCGACCCGGACCAGAAGGCTCTCGCGGAGGCCATCACCCGGGCGTCGCAGTACGCGGAGCGCAAGGGCACAGTCAATGTCGCGGCGGGCGGCAACGATGGCTACGACCTGGACGCCGCCTCCATCACCGACCCGGTCTCCCCCAACGACGGCACGCCCAGTGACCGGGTGATCGACCCGCACCAGTGCTTCGCCATCCCGACTCAGCTGCCGGGCGTGGTGACCGTCGCCTCGACCGGGGCGAAGGGCCTCAAGTCGTCGTTCTCCAACTACGGCCTCGGTGTCATCGACGTCGCCGCCCCCGGCGGTGACTCGACCGCCTACCAGGCCCCCGCCCCGCCCGCCACCAGCGGTAAGATCCTCGGCCCGTTGCCCGGCGGCAAGTGGGGATACATGTCGGGCACCTCGATGGCCACCCCGCATGTCGTCGGCGTGGCGGCCCTCATCAAGTCGACGCATCCGGACGCCTCCGCCGCCGTGGTGAAGGCCTTGCTGTACGCCGAGGCGGACGGGACGGCGTGCACCGACCCGTATGACATCGACGCGGACGGAAAGATCGACGCGGTGTGCAAGGGCTCGAAGAACCACAACGGGTTCTACGGGTGGGGCATCGTGAACGCGCTGAAGGCCGTGTCCTGGTGACCGTGCGGCTGCACGCGTAGGGCATGCGCGGGTCCGGTGCCGTCGGTGCCGGACCCGCGCCATGGTGACGCGTCGCACAGCGCACGGTGTGTTCAAGGGACATGGGTGTCGCCCGGGCGTGGGCGGCGCTGGGCGGGGACCCCGCAATGTTGTCGAGGTGCTGTCACGTTGACCGGTGGGTGAGATGATCTTCGGGTTGGTCGGGGGTGGGAGGGGCTCCCCGGCTGAATCCGCACCCCCAGCACATCGAGCTTGAGGAGCCCGAGGTCTTCGACGTCCTCCTTGTCGGCCTGCACCATCGGGTAGCCGGCCGGGGTCGGCTGCACCGGCAGCCTCTCCAGCAGGCTGGCGTTGGACAGGATCACCCCGCACGGGTGCATGGCGTAGCGGCGCGGCAGCGTGTCCAGGCCTTCGGCCAGCTCCCACAGCGATCCGAACGTGCCTGCCTGTGCAGCCAGTTGGCGCAGTTCCGGCAGTTCGAGCAGCGCGGTGCGGATCACCCACCACCTGCGGGGCAATCCGAGGGCGAGGCCGGTGTCGCGCAGGGCGTGCGGGCCCGGTAGGTCTCGGGCATGCCGGTGACCGCGACCCGCTCCGACCCGAACCGTTCGATGATCTTGTCGTAGACCTCCAGGCGGCGGGTGGATTCCACGTCCAGGTCGATGTCCGGCAGCGAGGTGCGGCGTTCGCTGAGGAACCGTTCGACGCCCGAGCCGCGCGCGGCGACCCGGATGCCCATGTCCCGCACGTCCGCGACGACCTGCGCGACGACCAGGAAGTAGGCCTCGTATCTCAGGCGGCCGATCACCTCCAGCTCGTACTCGAGCTGCCGCACGGACCGCTCGTCCGTATCCAGTCCGCGGGCGACCATCCCGGCCTCGCACCGCTGCCGCAGCAGGCGCAACGCAGAGCCGGCCTCCGGCCCGGCACCCACGACCTGCGGCTCGGGGAAGTGCGGCCGCCCCAAGCCCAGGTCGCGCCGGGCAGGGAGGCGCCGTAGCGGGCTTCGCCCTGCATAGTCGAAAGCTGCTGCTCCAGCATGGTGATCCGCCGCTGGAGCTGGTCAACATCGGCCGACGCTCCAAGCCCGGAATCCGCCCAAGTCTTCGCCCCGATCGACTGAGACAGCCGCTTTCGGTGCCCCAGGGCCTTGGGCGCAGCCGGGGCGACCGCGGCATGCGCCTGGTGCCGGTCTGATCGGTGACCGCAGCCGGAGCCTGTCCGGAGGGGAACTGTGTGGGCCATGGATCCCAAGGCGTTGT
This sequence comes from Streptomyces sp. TLI_185, assembly GCF_003814765.1. NCBI lineage: Bacteria > Bacillati > Actinomycetota > Actinomycetes > Kitasatosporales > Streptomycetaceae > Streptomyces > Streptomyces sp. TLI_185. The sequence goes on along the minus strand of NZ_RKRB01000002.1, from coordinate 241,629 downwards.
GCGAGTCGCTCGGCAAGAGCCTCGCACAACGCCTCGGGGTTCGAGTACGCGGAATGCTCCCACGCTGGCATGTTCCATCCGATGCACCACGGCGAGAGCAGTACCTCCGGGTGTGCGGTCATGGTGGGACTCTCCAAGGCTCGACGAACCGGACTCGCATGTGATCAGGGGCAGCGCAGCGGGATCAGTCGCTGACCACTCCTGTGGTCAGCGCAAGTGGGAAAGGCGGCGGCTCAGGTCGTAGGCCGTCTCAGGCCCGTAGGACGAGCGGCAGAGCGACAGCAACTCGTTGCCGTCCAGCTGGTATTCCTGAGGACCAGACGCGCACAGGACGTTCGCGGCCACTGCACAGCCGAGCTGGGCGGCCCGAGTCGAGGTGAGTCCCCAGGCGAGTGCCGCGAGGAAACCGGCGCGGAATCCGTCACCCACGCCGGTGGGGGCTTCGGCTTCGGTGACGGGCACGGCCGAAACCTCGATGGCACGCTCACCCTGTTGCTGAATCCGGCAGCCCTTCCTACCCAAGGTTGTTACCCAGGTGCTGACTCTGGCCAGTACGTCATCAGCCGTCCAGCCTGTCTTGATCAACAGCAGGGTGGCCTCGTATTCGTTCGTAAAGAGGTACTCGGCACCGGTGACCAGGTCTCTGATCGCGTCGCCCTGAAGCCGTGCGAGCTGCTGGGACGGATCTGCGGCGAAGGGCAATCCGGCCGTACGGCAGTCGTGGGTGTGCCGCAGCATCGCCTCCGGATCGTTTGCTCCGACCAGCACGAGATCCAGGCCTCCGACGTGCTGCGACACCGCGCCGAGATCGATGGCGGATGCCTCGCTCATCGCGCCGGCGTAGAAGGAGGCGATCTGGTTGCCGTCGTCATCCGTGGTGCAGAGGAACCGTGCGGTGTGCTGGGCCCGAGAGGTATGGAGCGAGTGCGTGTCCACCCCGTGTCGACGGAGCCATTCGTCGTACTCCTCGAAGTCGCGGCCCACCGCGCCGACCAGTACGGGCCGCAGGCCGAGCTGTCCGAGCCCGAAGGCGATGTTCGAGGCGACGCCGCCGCGGCGTACTTGGAGATCATCCACGAGAAAGGAGAGCGACACGTGATCGAGTTTGTCCGGCAGGATCTGGTCGACGAACCGTCCCTGGAAGCGCATCAGATGGTCGGTGGCGATCGAGCCGGTGACCGCTATGCGCACCTCACACCCCCGCGGCCTTGTGTAGCGCGTCCACGCGGTCCGTCCTCTCCCAGGTGAACTCGGGCAGCTCACGGCCGAAGTGGCCGTACGCCGCCGTCTGGGCGTAGATCGGGCGGAGCAGGTCGAGGTCGCGGATGATCGCGGCCGGGCGCAGGTCGAAGACCTCGTCGATGGCCTTCTCGATCTTCTCGTGGTCGATCTTGGCGGTGCCGAAGGTCTCGACGAACAGACCGACGGGCTCGGCCTTGCCGATCGCGTACGCGACCTGGACCTCGCAGCGGGAGGCGAGACCCGCGGCGACGACGTTCTTCGCCACCCAGCGCATCGCGTACGCAGCGGAGCGGTCGACCTTGGACGGGTCCTTGCCGGAGAAGGCGCCACCGCCGTGGCGGGCCATGCCGCCGTACGTGTCAATGATGATCTTGCGGCCGGTGAGGCCGGCGTCACCCATCGGGCCGCCGATCTCGAAGCGGCCGGTCGGGTTGACCAGGAGGCGGTAGCTGTCCGTGTCCAGCTTGATGCCGTCGTCCAGGAGCGACTTCAGCTCCGCCTCGACGACGAACTCGCGGATGTCGGGGGCGAGGAGCGACTCCAGGTCGATGTCGCTCGCGTGCTGCGAGGAGACGACCACGGTGTCGAGGCGGACGGCCTTGTCGCCGTCGTACTCGATGGTGACCTGCGTCTTGCCGTCGGGGCGCAGGTAGGGGATGGTGCCGTTCTTGCGGACCTCGGACAGGCGCTTCGACAGACGGTGCGCCAGGAAGATCGGCAGCGGCATCAGGGTCGGCGTCTCGTCGGTCGCGTAGCCGAACATCAGGCCCTGGTCGCCGGCGCCCTGGCGGTCCAGCTCGTCCTCGTCGCCCTCGACGCGGTTCTCGTACGCCGTGTCGACGCCCTGGGCGATGTCCGGGGACTGCGCGCCGATGGACACCGACACGCCGCAGGAGGCGCCGTCGAAGCCCTTCTTCGAGGAGTCGTAACCGATCTCGAGGATCTTGTTGCGGACGAGGGTCGCGATGTCCGCGTACGTCTTGGTGGTGACCTCGCCGGCCACATGGACCAGGCCGGTGGTGATCAGCGTCTCGACGGCGACCCGGGAGGTCGGGTCCTCGCGCAGAAGCGCGTCGAGAATGGTGTCGCTGATCTGGTCAGCGATCTTGTCGGGGTGACCCTCGGTCACGGACTCCGAGGTGAACAGGCGACGGGACATGCACTTCCTTCGGTGGCTCTGCGGAGTGACGAGGGCACGGCTACCGCCCCGACCTCGTCACTCCACCAGCGGACAGGGTGCGTCTCGAGGAACAGGTCGTCAGTTCAGCGGGTAGCGAGTTCTTGTGAGAGACGGTGCGCGTGGCTGTTGCGCCAGTAGACGCCGGTCCCGTCGATCTCGTTGATCGGCTCGGTGATCCCGTTTCGGTCTCGGTAGTCGTGCACCGCGTCGCGGCACGCCGGGATGGCGTAGTCGTCGATGATGACGAAGCCTCCCGGGGAAAGCCGTGGGAAGAGGTTTTCCAGGGCATCCGTGGTGGACTCGTACAGGTCGCCGTCCAACCTGATCACGGCCAGCGGGCCGGGCGGCGCCGTGGGCAGGGTGTCCTTGAACCAGCCCGGCAGGAACCGGACTTGATCGTCCAGCAGGCCGTAGCGTTCGAAGTTCGCCCGTACTTGGTCGACCGATACCGCGAGCACGCCGTTGTGCTCGTGCAACCGCATCTCCCGGTCGACCTCGTGGCTCTTGGGGCCCACTTCCGGCATGCCTTGGAAGGAGTCGGCGACCCAGACTCGGCGGGTGGTGTCGCCGTGTGCGCGCAGCACGGCTCGCATGAAGATCGAGGAACCACCGCGCCAGACACCGGTCTCGACGAGATCACCGGGCACTCGGTCGGCCAGCGCGGTCTCCACACAGTGCTGAAGGTTGTCCAGCCGCTTCAGCCCGACCATGGTGTGGGCAACGCTCGGCCAGTCGCGCCCGAGGAGCCTGGCGTCGACTCCGGCTTCGCCCTCGTACTCGAAGGTCTGGATCGCCGCGTCCCGGTAGATCAGGTTGGTCAGTACCCTCTTCATCAGGTCGAGGTACAGGTCGCGGGCATGTTCCGTCACTTGTTCGCCTCCTACTGGCCGGTCGGTCATACGTAGTCGATCTCACGGGGTGCGAAGAACGGGATCGTTCCCTCGGCATTGCGGCCCTTCTCCAGGACCGCGAGGTTGCGGTAGACGTGCAGGCCTACCAGGTCTCGGGCGGCGAATCCCGGATCGGTCGGCTCGGGCGCCGTCCACTCCTCGTAGTGCAGGTCGTCGAGGAGCGTCTTGAGCAGACCTATCGACGTGTCCCCGCCGGCCTGCGCCGTCGCCGCTCCCCCGTACCCGGGGCAGTAGGCGGTCCACAGGTCTTCGATGACGTAGAAGCCTCCGTTGCGGACAGCTGGGAAGAGCGCTTTGAACGCCGTCTGCTGATGCCGGGCGACGTGGCTGCCGTCGTCGATGACGATGTCGAACGGCCCGTGCTCCGCCGCGAGTCGGCGAAGGAACTCGGAGTCGTCCTGGCTACCCCGGAAGGTGTGGATCCGGTCCTCGTCCAGCCCGTGTTTCGGGAAGTAGTCGACACCGAAGACGTGGCCCTGGGGGAAGTAGGACCGCCACATCTTCAGAGATCCACCGCCTTCGGCGGGGTCCTGGTAACCGCCGATGCCGAGTTCGAGCACGCGGACGGGTTGGTAGCGCAGCCGTGCGAAGTGGTGCTCGTACAGGGGCGTGAACCAGTGCCACAGCCCCCATTTGTCGGAGGCGTAGCGCGCTGCAAGCTGCCCCAGATCGCCGGAGTGCGGGGTAGCAGCCCGGATGACGACGTCCACGGCGCGCATGTACGACTCGAAGATCCGGAATGGCTCGGTCTCGTCGGCATGCCGTACGAACCACTCGTCGTCTCGGTCGACCCGGAACCAGCCTGCTCCGGGGCCGGGCGGGGGCCCGTACACGCCACGGACCAGATCGGCGAGGTCGAAGGTCAGTCGAGCCGGGGCCGACTCGCTCACGTACTCGTCGATTTGGACCGACTCGCCCTTGCGCAGGACGAGGACACGCTCGGTCCGCTGGTCGCGGTGCTCCACGGCGAAGCCCACCCGTGCCTCGTCGGTGTTGTCCGGGGTGTCGCACCGGGTCAGCAGTTCGCGAATCAGGATCTGAGCGGCCATTTCGAGGCCGATCTGGTCGAGCGCAGCGAGCAGTTCTCGCTGCTGAAGGCCGGCTGTGGCCGGCAGGGCGGTCAGCGCTGCCGCTGTCGTAGTGGTCATGCCTCTCCGTAAGTTGTCGGGTGGCCCCAAACGTCGTGCAGGCGGGCGGCGACGGTGGCTGGGGGTGGAAGAGAGTGAATCTCGGCGGCGACGTCACGCGCGGCCTTCGAGAACGCCGGTTCGCTCAGCACTGAGGCAAGGGCCGTTCCGGCGGCCTCGTGAGTACTGATGCCGACTCCGCGTTCCTCGACGGCCCGGGCGTTGATGTGGTTGTCGGCCAGCGCTGGCATCACGAGTTGCGGTACGCCCGCGGCGAGAGCTGACATGGTGGTACCCGAGCCTCCGTGGTGCACGACGGCGGAGCATGTCGGGAGCAGTATGGACAGCGGGGTCCATTCCAGGGTCCGGACGTTGGGTGGGAGCGCGCCGAGCGCTGAGAGGTCGGCGTCTCCTGCTGCCAACAGGAAGTCCGTGTCGGACGCTGTTGCGACTTCGGGCAGCCAGGCGAGGGCGTCGACTCCGTGGGATCGCAGCAGCTGTGTGCCCGCCGTCACCAGGACGCGTGGCCGACCGGTCGTCGTGAGCGCCGCGTCGGGCACGAGCGCTCCCCCGTTGTAGGGAACGCTGCGCATGGTCATGCCTTCCGGGACTGTCGTCATGCTGGGTACTGCGATGTCGACGAACAGCGAGGTGGGGGGCACGCCTGATGAGCCGAACTGTTCCGCCAGGACGGTGCGCACGGCTTCCTGTATGCCGTTGCTGCGGGCGAAGCCGAGACCGTGTTCGATCAGGGGGATGTCCAGCTCTGCCGCCACCGCCCGTCCGGCACCCTGCCCATGGGTTGTCAGGACGGCGTCGGGTCGCCAGCGCCCTGCGACGGCACGGGTGGGCTCCAGCAGACGTGCCGCGACGTGCGCGAGCACGGGGGTGAGATCGGCCATCGACTCCATGGGTCTGCGGCTCAGTCCCGCGAAGAATGCGGCATCGATCGCCTGGAAATCGTCGAACAAGGTGGTCAGGGTCTCGCCAGGCAGTGCGTCGATCACGGGCAGCCCGGCTTCACTGACCCGGGTGGCGTCACCCGCGGTGACGACGAGTATTTCGTCCCCGAGAGCACGCAGCGCCCACAGCAGCGGTACCGCCGGAAACAGGTGACCCAGCGCGGGCGTTGCCACCACCATCACACGCATGTCAGTCCGCCTCCCTCAGCCGGCTGATGCCGCCGTGTCCGGTGTTGGCGCGCTTCTCGACGAACGCCAGGTTGTGGTAGAAGTGCAGGCCCCCCACCGTCTGGTCGGTGAGCTGCGGCCGGCGGCCAGCCCGCGCCGGATACTCAGCGTGGTTCAGCCCGTCCACCAGCGCCTTCAGGAATCCCACGCTCGTGCCTGTGTCATCGTCGTAGGCGCCGTGAAAGCTGGGCCAGTACGACGTCTGCAGGTCTTCGACCACGTACAGCCCGCCGGGCCGCAGCCGGGGGAACAAGGCACCGAAGGCCGTCACTACATCCGCGCTGACGTGGCTGCCGTCGTCGATGACGACGTCGATGGGCCCGATCCGGTCGGCGAGGTCGCTCAGTGATGCCGGATCGGCTTGGTCGGCCACGACGGTCTCGACGCGTGGCTCCTGGTGGAAGCTCTTGTCCGTGACGTCCACGCCGTAGATGAGCCCGCGTCGGAAGTACTTCTTCCACATCCGCAGGGAGCCGCCGCCGGCTGCGGGGTCGTCGTATCCGCCGATGCCGATCTCGACGATCGTGACGGCGCGGTCTCGGTAGGGCGCGAAGTGGTGCTCGTAGTGGGGCGTGTACTCGTGCACGCCCCACTTGTCCGAGCCGTGCCGCAGGGCGAGCTCGGCCAGGCGTGGCGTGCCGTGCCCGTCGAGCGCCGCCAGGATTCGCTCGACGGCGGGAAACACGGGCGGCGGGTCGAAGTAGACGCGCGGGTCGTCGTGGTCGCGCCAGAACACGGTGCGGGTCGCGGCGGACTGTTCCCCGGACGGCCCGAACAAGGACCGTGCGGCCTCGGTCAGGTCCTGGGTCACCACGGCTTCGGGATCCTGCAGTTCGCCGGACCGGTGGGAGACGCCGGAGCGGCTCACGTTGAGCACCCACGGCATGGTCCGGGATCCCTCGAACACCAACTGGATGTCGGCGGAGCCGCTGAGTGCTCTGGTCTCGACACGGCCGGCGAGTTCGGCCGCGAGAAACGCGGCGGCCTCGTCGACGCCGATCCGTTCGATCTCCTCTCGGGTGTGCGACGGCGTGCCCCCGGCACTGTCGATGAGGGCTCGCGCCACATGTGCGGAGTCCATGCTCTCTGCCCTCCTGGACGGTCAGAATCGGTAGCGCAGCAGCCGGTAGGCGTAGCGCAGGGGCCGCACCGAGCGCATGGCGCCCAGGACGAGGCGGTCGCGTGGCGGGAGCCGGTCGGCGTACGGCGAGTCGCACATGGACCACTCGTCGAGTGCCTGCAGGCCGGGCACGGCCTGTTCCAGGTCACGTGGGTTATCGACGGCCCAGCCGAACGACGCGCCGGTCTGCCTGACGAGGCGGGCGTAGCGGGCGATGTGCCGGGTCCACGGGAGCACCGCGTCGAACAGGATCTCTCCGCCCTGCAGACGATCGGTGATGTTCCGCAGCATCGCCAGGCCGTCGGCTTCGGCGAGATAGGGGGCGAGGCCCTCGGCGACGACCAGCGCCGGCCGGTCACCGGGCACCTGGGCCAGCCAGTCCGCTTCGACCACTGACGCGGCGAGCATGCGGTAGCCGGTGGACTCCTGGAACAGCTGGCGCCGCAGATCCATCACGGCTGGGAGGTCGACATCGAACCAGAGTGCGGTGTCCGGTACGTCGATGCGCTGTGCCCGGCTGTCCAGGCCGCATGCCAGGTGCAGAACGACGGCGTCGGGGTGGGCGCGGAGAAAGGCTGCTGTCCACTCGTCGAGCTGTTTGGCTCTGAAGGGGACCGTGCGGCGGTCGCGGCCGGCGAAATTCATCTTGCGGAAGTCGTAGTCGAGATGGCGCATCAGCTCCTCGGCGTGGGTGTCGCCGAGTACCGGCTGCGGGGCCCGGTTGTCCAGCGCGCGGACGTAGAGCGGCGCGAGCAGGGTTTCCTGTACGCCGGTCAGCCGGACCTGCGCGGGTGTGTGCCGTATCCGGTCCAGGCTCATATCGGCCTGCACTCGAGCATCGACCACCGGTACTCGGGCTGGTTGGCCAGCTCGAACCCGGTCGCGGCGAACAGCTGATGCCATTCGGGGAGGGTGCGCTCTCTGCCTCCGAACAGGACGAGCATGTCGGCGTCGAGGAACTTGCCGTGATCCCAGCGGTTGTCCGGGGACATGACGACGTCGAAGACGAGGAGTGTCGCCTGGCTGTTCCCGATGGCCGTGCGCAGACGGTGCAGCAGCTCCAGCACCTTGTCGTCGGACCAGTTGTGCAGCACGCCCTTGAGCAGGTAGGCGTCGCAGTCGCCGGGGATCTGCTCGCGGAAGAAGTCGCCCGGGACGACGGTGACGCGGTCGGCGACCCCGGCGTCGGTCAGGCGCGCCGTAGCGGAAGCCGCGACCCTGGGCAGGTCCATCAGGACGGCTGTGGTCTCCGGCTGCCTGCGCAGGACCTCGGCAAGGAACCCGCCGTCGCCGCCGCCGAGGTCGGCGATGCGCCGGAAGCGCTCCAGCCCGAGTTTCGGCAACTCCTCGGAGATCAGCCGGCGGCTCCAGTGCAGCATGAATCGCTCGAAGAACTCGCCCGCCTCCGGGTGGCTCTCCAGGTAGGCGTAGAAGGACTGGCCGAACGCCTCGTCGAAGGCAGGTGCGCCCGTGCGGACGCTGTGCAGGATCCTCTCGAAGGGACGCAGCGTCAGGTCCATGGTGTTGTACCTGACCAGGGGCAGTACGCTCCCCGGGTGCCCGGGGCGCAGCCCGTCGGACAGGGGCGTTGCCGAGAAGACCTTCTCCGGCCCCTCCTTGAAGATGCCCACGGACGCCGCGACGCGCAGGATCCGGTACAGGGACAGCGCGTGCGTCCCGGTCTTGGCGGCGAGCTCGTCGACCGTGAGTGAGCCGTCTCCGATGCGTTCGGCGATGTCCAGTTCGACGAGGACGTGGACGATCCGGGCGAGGCGGCCGGCCCCGGCGAGGAGCAGCAGGCGTTGGGCGTGCAGGTCGGTCGGCAGTCCGCCGGCTACGGCCCGTTCCTCGTGTGTCGTACTCATACCGTCTCCTTGGCGACACGCTCTTCGATCAGCTGCTTGATCCGGGTCATGTTGAGGCGGGTGTTGCGGTCGAGCCGCTCGACCATCGCGGCGTCGTCGAACGGCGCCTCGTCCTTGACCTCGAACTCCTGCATCCAGCGCATCTCCACGCCGTCCGGTGTCTCGCAGTAGGTCCACTTGAGGTGCATGAAGCGGAAGGGACCGGTCTCGATGCGGTGCGCAAGGACGGTGCGGGAGGCCTTGTCGGGGGTGCGGCGGGAGACCCATGACCAGACACGGCCGTCGGCGTCGGGGCGGGTGGTGAGGCGGAACTCGATGGCGTCGCCCTCGCGCCGGAGGACCTCCACCTCGGCGTATTCGGCGAACAGCGTCGGCCAGGACTCGACGTCGTTGGTCATGCTCCAGACGACCTCGAAGGGGGCCTGGACGACGATTGTGTTGTCGGTGGCGGCCACTAGGCGGACACCGTCCGGCTGTTGACGAGGTCGAGGGTCTGGCGCGGGGTCATGGTCTCGAAGACCTCCTCATCGCTGATCGCGATTCCGTGCTCGCTTCCCAGCTCGGCGAAGATCTCCAGGACCGCCACTGAGTCGTATCCGAGGTCCTGGTAGGAGACATCAAGGATGTCGCCGTCCAGGGCGGCGACATCGGAGTCTCCGGCGCATCGGCGGATGGTGGCAACGAGTCCGTCGAGTGACAGCAAGATGGTGCACCTCCAGAGGGAACAGTCAGACGCGGGTGAGGACGACGGCGGAGTTGAAGCCGCCTGTCCCGCGCGCGATGACCACGGCGTTCTTCAAGGGGAGTTGGCGCGGGTGGCGGAGCACGAGGTCGAGCTCCGCAGGGGCGTCGCGCGTGCCGACGGTCGGTGGGATGACGCCGTCGCGCAACGCCAGCAGGGCGGTGGCCACGTCGAGAGCTCCGCCGCCCGAGTAAAGCCGTCCAGTCATAGTCTTCGGGGCCGTGACCGGGACGTTCGCGGGCCCGAACACCTCGGCGAGGGCTGCGACTTCGGCGCGATCCTGTTGCGGAACTCCAGCAGCATCCGCGAAGACGACATCAATGTCGTCCGCTTCGAGCCGGGCCCTGTCGAGGGCGAGTCGGATGGCCCGTGCCAAGGCCGGCGGACGTCTCAGACCCGGCCGTGGGTCGAACGTCGAGGCGTGTCCGGCGATACGGCCGTAGACGTGGTCCGCGGCGCGGGCGCGGGCGTCCGCCGCCCGTTCGACTATCAGCGCGGCACCGCCCTCGCCCGGCACCCACCCGGTAGCGTCCGGATCGAAGGGCACATAGGCCCGTCCGGAATCACGCTCGGTGCTCAGCAGCCCGCTGGGGATCTGCGCGACGAGGCCCCAGGGGCATACGGACGCCTCGAATCCGCCGGTGATCGCGGTACGTAGGGTGCCTTTGTCCACGAGGCGAGTCGCCTGGGCTGCGGCGTCCAGGCCCCCCGCCTGCTCGGCCACGGCAACCGAACTGTGTCCGCGCAGGCCGTGCCGGATGGAGATCTGGCCGGTGTTGACGGCGTAGAACCAGGCGAAGGACTGATAGGCGCTCACCTTGCCCGGCCCGCTGCCCCACAACTTCTGCAGTTCTCGCTGGCCGAACTCGAACCCGCCGGCCGCGCTCGCCGTGATCACCCCGGTGGCGAACTCGTCCTGCTCGGCCGGACGGGCTCCGGAATCCTGCAGCGCCCAGTCGCTGGCGACCAGCGCGTAGCGGGTCATCCGATCGGTCTGCGGGAGCAGCCGGGACGACAGGTACTGTGCGTCGTCGAAGGCCCCGACCTCCCCCGCGACATGTACGGGGTATTGCTCGGCGTCGAACGCCTCGATGGGACGCAGACCGCTGCGGCCTTCCAAGGTCGCCGCCCAATAGGCGTCCGTTCCCACGCCGTTGGGTGCCACGACTCCGAGTCCTGTGATCCAGCCGGACGTGGATGCGTTCACCACCGGCCCCTTTCGGGCCGGGTGAGCACGGCGGCGCTCTGGAAGCCACCGAAGCCGCTGCCCACGCTGAGCACAGTTTCCAAGGGCGCTTGGCGGGCCACGTTCGGCACGTAGTCGAGGTCGCACTCCGGATCCGGTTCGGCGTAGTTGGCCGTAGGTGGGATCACGCCGTGTTCCATGGCCAGGACGCAGGCGGCGAGTTCGAGGGATCCGATGGCTCCCAGAGAATGCCCGATCATCGACTTGATGGAGCTCACCGGTATCTCGTGGGCATGGCCCGCGAAGCTGCGCTTGAACGCCGCGGTTTCGTGCCGGTCGTTCTGCCGGGTCCCCGAACCGTGGGCGTTGATGTAGTCCACGTCGGTCGGACAGCGGTGGGCTTGCCCAAGTGCGGCGTCGATCGCCGCAGCCATCTCCCGGCCATCGGGCCGCAAACCGGTCATGTGGAAGGCGTTGCTGCGGGTCGCGAAGCCCGCCACTTCGGCGAGGATGCGCGCCCCGCGCCGCATGGCGGCTTCCTTCTCTTCGAGGATGAACACCGCTGCCCCCTCGCCGAGCACGAAGCCGTCTCGGCGCCGGTCGAAGGGACGGGAGGCGTGTTCGGGGTCGTCGTTGTTCGGCGAAGTCGCCTTGATCGCGTCGAAGCAGGCAACCGTGATGGGCGAGATGGGGGCGTCCGTGGCGCCAGCCAGTACGAGGTCGGCCTGCCCGTCCTGGATCAGCTCCGCGCCGCGTCCGACGGCGTCGAGTCCCGAGGTGCATCCGGTGGAGACGAGTGTCACCGGCCCCTCGGCTCCCACCTCCCACGCCACTTCACGGGGGATGGAAGTGGGGACGAAATAGTCGAAGAGCTGCTCAACGGCGAGTGTGTGGTCGACCAGCCAGCTCTCGCCGCCCCGGCTGACCCTGGCGTACTCGGTGTCGAGACTGGTCGTGCAGCCGACAGCGCTCCCGATGCTGACGCCGACCGTCTCGGGGCGCAGGCCGGCCAGTTCGAGCCCACTGTTCACCACGGCCTCGCGGACGCAGGCGACGGCCAACAGCACGGCCCGGTCCCGGTGGGCGATCTGCTCGGAGGTGAAACCTTCCTGCTGTGGATCGAAATCAATCTCCGCCGCAATCTGAGAGCGGTACGGCGAGGGGTCGAAGGAAGTGATCCGTCGCGTTGCGGTACGGCCTGAACTCAGCAGATCCCAGAACTCCTTGACACCGACTCCGCCGGGTGCGCGGACGCCGATGCCGGTGATCACGACCTGACGGCTGGTCACAGCACTCCCCCAACCGCGGGCGGGGTGTCGTCGGGATGGGGTACCGGTTCGGTGTCCACGTGGCCGAGTTCGGGACGGGGCGCGAGTGGGCTGATCTGGAAGACGAGACGGACAGGTGTGGCGGCTCGGTTCTCGAAGCGGTGCCGTCGGCCGCGGGTGACCAGCAGCGCCTGATGAGTGTCGAGGCCGATTTCCTGTCCGTCGACCTGGACGACCACGCTACCCGTCACGACGTACAGGTACTTGTCGGAGTAGGGGTGATAGTGCTCGGTGACCCGCTCACCGGGTTCGAGATCCAGGGTCCCGAGGAAGCCGTCGGTCGCTCCCGCCGACTTCGGGGTGAGCAGGGCCCTGGTCCGGCCTCCCTGCCGCGTCGACGGAGTCACGTCGTCAACGCCTATGATGGGCGGTGGTATCTGCGCGATCACGTGCGTTCCCCCTCAGGCTTCCCAGGTGTAGATGACTTCGGCCTTGGAATCGGTGAGCTGGCTCCACTCAGACGAGTACGGCGTGAGGTACTTGCCGACCTCGGCGTTGACCGCCTGGAAGCGGGGATCGTCGCGTGCCTGGAGCAGATCGGACAGGACGTCCGCATCGGCCTCGATGAGATGCATGTACAGGTCGTGAAAGCGGAACAGGGTGCGGCGGGTCAGCCCGATCTCCTCGGGCAGCCCGGTCGTGTCGTGGTCCGCGAAGGCGGCGGCCACACGCTCGGCGTCGGCCGGGTCCATGCGCAGAACCATGAGTGCCCGGTACGCCATCAGCGGCCCCCCTCGGCGATGTGGGCCAAGGTGCAGGAAATCGACCTGGGGGTGGAAATCCCGCGGCAGAACGCGAAGTGCTCCTGCAGCTCGGGCAGAGCGTGCATGGCGCGGAAGCGCTCCTCGCTCTCCCACTGTGCGTAGTTGAGGACCTGGCTGCCGTCGTGGCTGAGGTGGAAGTTGGCGGAAACGAAGCCGGGAAGGTGGCGGATGGTCCGCTCGGTGATGTCGACCAGGTGCCGGTAGAGCTTCTCCTGGTCATCCGGCGACACGGTGAAGATGTTGACGAGCGTGTAGTGCTGGTCGTCGAGAGAAAGTCGCGACATGTGGGGGAACTCCTAGGCGACAGTCAGGATCAGGCGCGGGCCAGGATCTGGTCGAAGACCTGCTTCAGCACGGCTTCCGGGTCGTCCGCGGCTTTCTCGGACCGCCAGGCGACGAAGCCGTCCGGGCGAAGGAGCAGGGCGCCGGTGTCATCGATCCCCGTGGCGTCGGCGAGTGCGCCGTCGGGGTCCGTCAGCGTCGTGCCGAGGACGTGAGTGGTCAGCGGAATGCCGGCGGCAGCAGCGACGCGCCGGGCCGCGTCGGCCCAGGGTGCCTGGGCGGAGAGTGCCAGGAGGACGAAGTCGTCGATCGCGAGGTCGACCGTCGAGATCCGGCGGCCGTTGTGGTTCAGCCACACGTGGGGAACGCGCTGTCCCGGCCTGCCGGTCAGGTCGAGCTGCTGTGGGATCGCCGTGTCGAAGGCCGGACCTGCCACCGCCGAGGAGGTGTAGCGGTAACCGGCCGCCACCACCTTGGTGTCGATGAGCCTGGCCCCCAGGTCATCGTCGCCGTCGAGCCGGTAGGTGTGACGCATCCATGCCTGATCGGCGATCTCCGCCCCGACCGGATGCCGCTCTCGGTGGTAGGTGTCCAGCAGAGCGTCGCCCGCGCGGTCCTGCAGGACCGCCGCGAGCTTCCAGGCCAGATTGTGGGCATCCTGGATCCCTCCGTTGGCGCCGAAGGCGCCTGCGGGCGGATGCACATGAGCTGCGTCGCCGGCCAGGAACACCCGTGCGCTGCGGTAGGCGTCGGCGACGTTGTGCGACATCTCCCAGGGCTGGGTGAGCTGCACGTCGATGGGGATGTCTGTGACCCCCAGGGCGTTCCGGATGATCTCCTCGCAGCGCTCGGTGCCGAACTCGTCACCGCCTGACCGGTAGGCGTCGCAGAAAAACCCGAAGATCCACCTGTTCTCGTCGAACGTCTGCAGTACGCCCGGGGCCTGCGGGTTGGCGATGTAACTGATGACGAACCGGCGGCCGTGCAGAACCGGATCGAAGTCGGCCTTGAACAGCACGCTCATCGCCTTGCCCAGCGATCCGTGACCGGTGCTGGAAGTACCCAGCGTTTGCCGGATGCCGCTGCGAACGCCATCCGCGGCGATGACGTACTGCGCCCGAACGGCGGTTTGCTCCCCCGTGCCGCGATGGCTGATCACCGCGTCCACGCCGTCCGCGTCCTGCTCGAGGGACTCCAGCTGTGTGTGGAAGCGGATGTCCGCGCCGCGACGGAGAGCCTCATCGCGCAGGATCGGCTCCAGCTTGTCCTGCCCGCACCACTGAGCACGTGCCGGACTGACGTCCGCCACGTCGAGCGACGGTTCCTCGACGATCACGGCGTTCTTGATGTCGGCGAGGTCGCGGCTCCGCAGGACCACCCACGGAATTTGGTCGGCCGGCTGGCCGAGTTCGCGCCACCGTTTGCCCTCTATGAGCTCAAGACTGCGGTCGACGACCGTGTCCTCCAGGCCGGCATTGCGCAACAGCTCCATCGTGCGTGCGTTGATACCCGACGCGCGGGTCAGGAAGGTGGTGCTGCGGTGGCGCTCCACTAGCAGGCAGTGGACGCCTTGTTGGCGCAAGAAGACCGCTGCCGAAAGGCCAGTCAGCCCACCGCCGACTATGAGCACGGGAATGTCTGTCTGTTCCATCGCTCTCCGTCCCACTCGACACATCGATGCATGTGACAATGTCTGCTACAACGACAGAAGGGGAAGACGGAGACAACAGGCAGCACAAGGTGGCTGCACATCGCCCCCGTTGCCGCCATCGTATAGATCACTGGCGACAGCACCTTGGTATCACTGGTGCTGCCGCCCCAGTCAATGACGGACGGGGGAGATGGCTCGTTTCCGGTGGGCTGCGGAAACAGCGTCTAGCTCGCCGAATGCCTGGCAGTGCCAGGTTTACAGCGGGAGCTGACGCCCGATGATTCAAGCCAGAAGACATTCCGATGGTTTAACCCACGACCAACTCCGGATAGCCTCCAACTGGTTGGAGTGTCCAAGGCAATCTCAACCTGATTACGCCAACGGGTCACTCACCCCGCTTTATTCAAACAGGTTACGCAGCCTGCTTCACCTGCCGGAGGTGGCGAATGTGACTTTCCCGTGAAGAGTTCCGAATACTGAAACCCTCAGCGTGCTTTGACAGCGAGTCGCCAAAGAGAGGTGACCTCACGTGATCGGGCAGCGTGGAGCGGGTCGGCTGGATCATCCGCCTTGGGATGGTGAGGTCTGGCGTCCAATCGCCCCACCACCTCAAGTCCCGCTGCCGCGAAGAGATCAAGCAGGTCATCACGGGTACGCAGCCCGAGATGCTCGGCGAGATCCGACAGGATCAGCCATCCTTCCCCACCTGGTTCGAGATGGCCGGGCAATCGCCGTAGAAACTCACGCAGCATTCGGCTGCCCGGGTCGTACACTGCCGACTCCAGTGTGGAGGTCGGTTTCGCAGGCAGCCATGGAGGATTGCACACAACGAGCGCGGCGCGACGCCGTGCTGGAAAGAGGTCTGCCTCCGCCACCCGCACGTGCGCCGTCAGCCCCAACCGCTCGACATTTTCCTGCGCACAGGCCAGCGCCCGTGGATTGAGATCGGTGGCGACGACCTCGGTCATGCCACGCCGAGCCAGCACCGTGGCCAGCACCCCGGTCCCGGTGCCGATATCGAAGGCAACTGGCTGCACTGAGCAGGCATCAGGAAGTGGCGCTTGCGCCACCAGATCAACATATTCGCCGCGGACAGGGGAGAAAACACCGTAGTGGGGATGGATACGCGCTCCACCCAAGGCTGGCACCTTCACCCCTTTGCGGCGCCATTCATGAGCTCCGGTCATGCCCAGTAGAGCAGTGAGAGAACATACGAAGGGCCGATCGAGCGGGCATCCCGCCTCCGCACATGCTGTGCGTATGTCGGGGGAACGACGCAGTGACAGTACGGCGCCCTCGTCCACCGCGACAAGGAGGCTACCGAGCACCTTGGCTCGAAAGGCCTGTGCCTGACGGTACTGATTGAAGGCAATCGCAGAATCCTCCGCGGGACGACGGCGTCGGCGGTCGATCCTCCTCTTCATGGCGGAAAGCAACTGACGCGCATTGTGAAAGTCTCCGCACCACAGCATCGCCGTGCCTTCGGCCGCTATATGGTAAGCGGCATCTGCCTTGATCCGGTCATCGGCGAGGACGATGCGCCGCGGTGGAACGGCGGCGTTCTCGGAGTGCCATAAGGCGGTGCGGCCGCGGCCTTCGGTGTCGGTCCAGGTGACCTGGTGTTCAATGTCGGTCATCAAGATGTGTTCCTGTCCTCCTTTTTGACAAACCGTCAATCGCATGTGACCAGCACAAATACGAGAGCGGACGGATGCTGGGGTACGGCGGACGAGAGCCGACTGTTAGTGGCTCACCGGCTCGTGGCCCGCTCCTGGCGGCTGCCTCCACAGGAAGCAGGCAGGGATGAGGCAAACCACCATGAGTCCCAGGCAGCAGCTGAAGGTCATCGTGAAGGTGTCCGAGATCAGACCAATCGCACTGGCCCGTTGCTCCCGATCAGCCAAGGCCGTGGTGGCCACCAGCTGACCTTGGCTGACAGGAACATCGAACCTGCTGGCAAGGCCGGCTGCCAGCACGATCGCCATGACCGCGGAACCGATCGCGCCGAAGGCCTGCTGGATGATATTGGCCGTGGTGGAACCACGCGCCACCGCAGGTCCGTTCAGCAGCTGCAGCGCGGAAGAGATGATCGGCATCATCGTGGCACCGACACCGAGACCGGTAACGAAAAGCCCGGGCGCAAGCATGCTCCAGTACCGGCTAGACGGATCCACCTGGGTGAAGACCCCAAGACCGGCCGAGATCAGCAGCAACCCGGGGACGACCACCTTGCCCGGCCCGATCCGATCGGCCAGTCGCCCAGCCATCGGCATCGTCACCACGGCTCCAAGACCGAGCGGCAGCAACTGCACGCCCGCCTCCAGGGCACCAAGCTGACGCACCATCAGGAAGTACGTCGGGAGCACGATCATCACGCCGAAAAAGGCGACAGCAAAGACCGCCATCGTGGCGATGGCCACGCAGAAGCGCCTGTTGCGGAACAGCCCCAGATCCAGCAAGGGATGTTCGATCCGATTGGCGCGCATCACAAAGCTCACGACGAGAAGCAGCCCGAGGACAGCCGGCACCCACACGCCCAGTGTGACGCCGTCGGACCGTGGGATGTTGGAGATGCCGTAGAGCAAGAGGGCCACGCCAGGCGAGAGCATGAGCATTCCAGGCAGATCGAACGTGCCGTTCGCCGGTTTGCCGTCACGGGGCAGGTAGCGCAGGGTCAGCCCCAGAGCGAGCAGACCGATGGGCACATTGAGGTAGAAGATCCAGCGCCAACTGACCGATTCGACCAGCCAGCCACCAAGGATCGGCCCAGCCAAGGGCCCGAGCAGCATGGGCACACCCAGCAGGGACATAACCCGGCCCACCCTGGCGGGTCCCGCCTCCTTGGTCAGGATGGTCATGCCGGCGGGTGTCAGGATGCCGCCTCCGAGTCCCTGCAGTACGCGGAAGGCGATCATGGAACCGATGTCCCAGGCGAGCCCCGCCAGGACCGAGCCGATCAGGAACAGGGTGAGCGCGAAGGCGTACAGCCGTTTCGTGCCGAAGCGTTCGGCCGCCCAGCCGGTCGCGGGGATCACCGTGGCCAGCGCGAGCATGTAAGCGGTGGTGACCCATTGGATGGTGTCAAAGGATGTGTGGAACTGGACGATCAGGCTCTGCAGCGCGATCGTCACCACGGTGGTGTCAAGGATCGCCATGATCGATCCGGCGATCACCGCGGCGGCTACTTTGAGCAGCGCACCGTCGATCCGTGAGGACTGAGGGGTGTGGTCGGTAACGTGGGCAGCACCCACGTGTGATTCGGCTGACGCCATGTGCGAGAGAACTCCTGCGTAGACATCCCTTGTTGGGAGTGCGCGTGTACCCGGGATGAGACAGCCGACATAAGTCGGGCCTCGTGCCACGGGAAAGAAGATCCTCCGAATGCACTGCCAACTCGATGTCCACACGTGAGAAACCGCGTGTCAGAGCTGAACAGCAGCTACGGGGAAATGTCACGCCCCGCCTTCGTCAAGGAAGGCGGTGAGCCGGGATGGCCTAGCGAACGTAGAGCGCGTGTGCAGGAGCAACCATGTCTGCAACGTATCACAGCCCCGGTGTGCGGGGCAGGCCGCCCACCTCTGCAGGCGGCGGCCTGCCCTGCACCACGCGGGACATCGTGGCCGGAACCAGCCGGTTTCAGCGCGGCAGTTGAGCCGTCACGAACGCACACTCACCGAACACCGCCGCAAGCGCGCTGTCTCGGGGAACGCCCAGCATGTCGACGATGCCGGCGAACTCTTCGTCGAGGGGCACACCCAGTCGACGGCCACGGTCGAGCACACTGTCGACGGTCACGTTCCAGCCGATCTCACGCAGACGGTCAGCGGCAGCCTGGCGGGGCTCGGCATTCCACATGTCACCGATGTCGACGCCGAGCGAATCGCTGGTTCCCTGCATCGTCGGATGGGCGGCGAAGCGCTCCACGACGTCCGTCGGCATGAACTCCACGCAGACCTGGCTGCCGGGCGCGGACAGCGCGGTGATGGCACTGAACATGTCGGCCTCCGCCTTTGCCGGCAGATACGGTAAAAACCCTTCACCAATCCACGCCGTCGGCCGGGCGGGATCAAAACCTGCCGCCCGCAAAGCGCTCACCCAGTCCTTGCGCAGGTCCACGCCCACCGCGTAGCGGTCGCAGCCGGCCGCCACACCCAGGTGCTGCATGACCTCTGCCTTGTACTGCAGGACTCCCGGCTGGTCGATCTCGTACAGGACCGTGCCGGGCGGCCAGGGCAGCCGGTATGCGCGGACGTCGAGTCCGGCCGCGAGCACGACGGCCTGGCGGACACCGTCCAAGGCGGACGTTGCGAAGAAGTCGTCGAACACGCGGGAGCGGACGCCCGTAAAGCGGGAGGACATCATGGAATCGGGTGCGGCGTTGGCTTCGGCGACACTCGTCGGCAGCGGCTTCGGCGCCCGTGCCGCAAGTACTAAGTCCCTCGCGTAGGGGTCATCGACGAGCCGATCCGGCCGGTCACTCTCGACGGCACGCGCCGAACAGGCGGCTAGAGCCGTCAGCCCCACACTGACAGTTATATCCCACTCATCATATTTAGCGTTCATGGAACCTCATCTCGGTTGGTCGGGCGGGCTAGGTCGCCCAATGGGCAGGACGACAGGAATGGCACGCGGACCGGACTCTGGAGACCCACAATCGAGCGATTGCTTGCTCCTGGATAGGGTCGTACCCCGTCTGGCAGGAGGAGCGCACCGTCGCCATCGGGGAGGGCACGAAAGCCAAGTCCGATACCTTGGCGACGCCCAGGGCCCGGTCATTGGCTTCATGCAGCAGGGCCGTACCTCCAGCGGCCACACGTGGGTGATCACACCTGCAAGCCCACGAAGACGTCAAGGGCTACATCTCAGCCACCGGCCATGTACTCGACTTCGCTGACGTCAGCGAGATACGTACGGTGCAGACATCATGATGCGAGGGGAACAGATTGGCTTGATCCAGGCTCGGCGTATGTCCATGCCAGCAAGCCGACGCTGGAAGCAATACGACTCGCCTTCGCTTCGTCGCCGGTGGCCGGCAAAAGGAGCGGTTGCCGGCGACACGTGGGCGGTCAGCCTGCCCACCGAGGCAACAGGCGCCCGCGACGACAGCAAGCGCGTTGCCTCGCGGCGCAATCGGCTTCGAGTTCGGGCCCCGGCTTCCACCCCTGAAAGACGAGCTCTTGCTTCTCGTCGTCGACCCACACCGTGGGTGACTCGTGGTCTCCGGTGTGCGGGTCGATGCCGACGAACAGTAGCGGCATGGCTGCCTCCGTAGGGGAGTTGTGCAGGACTGTGCGACACCGCCACTGCGCTGGTGAACCGTGCGCGACACGCACGACCCGGTTAAGCGGGAGCCGAGGCAGTCCTGCCGGCGGCGTCTGGCCGACGGCCTCAAGGCCGTCGGCCGCATCGAGCCTCTGGTCGCCCTGGCGGTGCAGATCGGCTCGCTCATCGTCACCGTGACCAGCAACTGGCCCGGTAACCCTCACGGGTGACCGGGCCAGGCTGAAGGAGCTGATGACAGGCCGCCCCGGGGTGGAGCGGGCAGCAACGCGCCCGGGGCCGGCCGCACGCCTTCGTACCGCCACTGTGCCACGTCCCGGGTCATCCCACGACGGCTACGTCCCGACCTCGCGTGCGAGACCGACGTCGAGGGCATGGACGTCGGGAGACAGCTGGCCAAACAGCGCAAACCCGGAGGCCTGGCAGGATCTGACGGGCGGGCAGCGAGCGTCTCGTCGCCGTCACCGGTGCGGCGGCTCTCAGAACGTTGTGCCGGTCGGAGCCTGCCGGAATCCGGCGGCGATCTCGTGGGGGCGTGCGGGCACCGTGTTCGGGCCGACGCGGACGTAGAACTCCGCGCGCTGGCCGTCGCGGTAGGCGTACATCTGGCCCCCGCCGGAGACCTCGATGGCGAGGACCGTCTTGCCGTCGTGGTCGATCACGCGTGTGTCGTAGGGCGGCACCGGCTCCAGGGTGTCCCGGATCATGCCCACGACCTGGAGAACCTGCTTGTCGACGTTCGCACCATCGGGCAGGCCCACGATCTGCAGGTCGTCCCGGACGCCGATCAGGACGGTGCCGCCGTCCTGCGATGCGAAGGCGGCGATGGTCTTGAGCATCTTCTTCCGTGATTCGCCCTCCGGGACCTCCCGTTTGCACTCCAGGTACCGTCCCTCTCCGTTCGCCAGGAGGATGTCCAGCTCAGGGCCGAGCTGCTCCCAGACGACCGAGGCGTCGCGGGCGCGCCCGTATGCGGGAGCCGAGAAGCTGCGCCAGTCCAGCCACTGGTTCTCGCGGCGGAGCATCAGCAGGCTGTCGTGCGCGAGTCCGTGGGGCAGAGGGAAGCAGTAGGTGCCGGCGCCGTCGACGGACTGGCGCTCGTTTCCCGCCGCCCAGCTCAGCTCCAGTGCCGCGTCGTCCAGGGCCTCGCCGTCGACGACGGCCGTAAGCAGGTCGGGCCTGATGGTGATCTGCGAAAGCCAGCCCGCGCGCTGCGGCAGGACGATACGCCACAGGTCCGAGCGGTCCGCGGCGCTCTCGTGGGGGCGCTGGTGGAGGAAGGCGCTGAGGGCCTGGTCGAAGTTCAGGAAGGAAGGGCCGTCCCCGACCAACAGGTCGTAGCCCGGCTGGGGAGTGCTGTTGTCCCGGCTGATGGCCCACTCGGTGCGCGGCCACGGCGTAGTTACCCGGCCCCACTCTTCCTGGCCGCGCAGCTGATAGGCGGAGGCGCTGGAGGCCGGCGGGCCGGGGACGACGACGTGGAGGCCATCGACGTCCTGCTCGTCGCCCCGCAGCAGCGCGGCGACCGTCGGGCCGGGCAGGCACAGCTCCAGGAAGCTCGCCGTGCTGTAGCGCCAGGCGCGTTCCTTCAGTGGGGCGTCGTCGTCCAAGGTGACCTGCCCATGGTGCAGTCGCCACTGTTGTGCATCCGCGACCAGTGCCAGCCGTACGTTCACGGCGGTGCGCTCGCTGAGCATCGCCACCAGTACGGCCGTGTCCGTCTGCCCGTTGTTCGCCACGCCCGACTCCCCTCTCCCCGCAGCGTGTGGAGCCCAACCAGGCGCATCGTCACGGCCCGCGCTCCCGAGCAGGTTACGCCGGGGTATGTAAGCGGCAGGGCCAAGCACTGCTCAGCTCAGGCGGAAGCCGAGCAGCATGAGACCGACGGCCGCGGCACATGGCGGCGTTGCCCATCCGCGTGCCGCGGTATTCGAGGGGTCGCCATTTCCTGGGACGTGGCTGCAGTTTCGTGGGCGCACCCCTTGTCCTGACGGTCGCACCGTACAACCGTGCCGAAGCCCGGTCACCAGGACACGGACAGCGGCACCCACGACTTTCATACCTGGTACGAATCCGATCGAGTCGACCTTCTCCACGGTCAAGCTCCGTACCAAGGTCACCCGCGACGCCGGAAGCCCGGCCGCGGCCCTCGCGATGGTGTTCAACTCGTCGAATCCGCCCAGGCCCGCCGGCGCGCGGTCACCGGAGCCCACCTCGTCGCCCTGGTCCGGGGGGCGCCAGGTTCGAGAACGGCGTCCTGGTCGAGCGCGCCGAGGCGCCGCTGCTTGACGAGGCGTCAGCGGACGTGGTCGAGCAGCTCGGCGACGTCCGCGAAGACCCTTTCACCCGCCTCCGCGGCGGCGGGAGAAAGGGTGTCGAGGGTGAGGAATCCGTGGACCATCCCGGCCTCGCAGCGGTGTTGGACCGGAACGTCCGCGTCGGCAAGCCGGGCGGCGTAGGCGTCACCCTCATCCCGAAGCGGGTCGTGCTCCGCGGTGACTACAACGGCGGGTGGCAGCCCGGCGAGGTCTGCGGCGTATAGCGGGCTGACCCCGGGGTCGGCGCGGCGGGACGGGTCCGGGACCCATTGCTCGGCCCCCCACGCGACATCGTCGACCGTCAGGCCCCAACCCGTGGCCTTCGACCGCGCGCTGGGACAGGAGAGTGTCAGATCGGTGTTGGGGTACACCAGGATCTGGGCAGCCGGCAGCGGTCCTCCTTCATCACGAAGGCGCA
This sequence comes from Streptomyces sp. TLI_185, assembly GCF_003814765.1. Classification (NCBI taxonomy): domain Bacteria; kingdom Bacillati; phylum Actinomycetota; class Actinomycetes; order Kitasatosporales; family Streptomycetaceae; genus Streptomyces; species Streptomyces sp. TLI_185. The sequence continues at coordinate 219,025 of NZ_RKRB01000002.1, read as the reverse complement.
GGCAGGCCAGCGCAGCGAGGTTCCCGCCGGAACTGTCGCCCATGACGACGGTCGGGCCGCCGATCCCGACACCGGAACCTCCGCCGGCCGCTGCCCACCGGATGGCATCCACGCAGTCGTCGACGGCAGCCGGCCACGGGTGCTCCGGAGCACGGCGGAAGTCGACGCTCAGCACAGCCGTGCCGGTCCTGAGTGCCAATCGACGGCATGCCCGATCGTGCGACTCCAGATCGCCGATCGTCCACATCCCTCCATGGAGGAACACGACCAGCGGCCGGAACGTCGCCGAAGGGCGGTAGAGGCGGGCCCCCACGGCAGCCGAGCCGACCGCTAGATCCTCGACGTGGTCGATCTCGGGGCCCGGAGGCCGGGCTTCAGCGCGGAGTCGTTGCGCACGCCGCAACTCCGCCGCACCCACGGCACGGGCGGGAGGTCCGGGATCCTGCCGAACAGCCTCGATGAAGGCGGTCAATTCGGCATCGGCGAACGGGAGATCGATCGGTTCGGCCATGCAGGCCAGGATGCCACCTTGACCCGAACGACCCCGGCCCGGAGACAGTCTCCTGGTCAAGAGCCTTCACCATCACTGCCTGCTGCCTGCTGCCTGCTGCCTGCTGCCTGCTGCCTGCTGCCTGCTGCCTGCTGCCTGCAGACGCTTTCCGATCCACAACATTTGACAATTGCTCGCCTCGCGCGGAGTGGTCTCCCATTCCTCGGAGAGCGGGTCGGCGTTGTCGAAGCCGGGCGGGTAGAGCGAGATCACCCGGACTCGTTGAGGTCACGCCGCGGTCGGCGGGCCCTTGGAGAGGATCTCGGTGAACCCTGCCTGGGCGCTCTTGGCTGCGTAGAAGGCGTCGTGCGCGTCCGACCGGTGGTGGCCTCGTGTTCCGCAGGCGGAGACCATCGTCACGACATCTGGCTTGTCCGAGTTGAGGAGGAGGGGAAGGAAGCTCTTCCGGCCGCCGGCGCGGCACGTCGCCCGGCAAGACGGTCATGCGGCGCGGCAGAGTGCCCCGGGGCCGGCCGGTGCCGCGGTGCGGGCCGCGGTCGCGGTACGGGTCGCGGGTAAGGGACGGGCGGTGCGGACGGTGGCCGCGCCCTGCGGGCGGTTCCGCGCAAAGACGACGAGCCGCAGCACCGCGAGCCGCGCGATGTCGGCGAGTGCGGAGGCGGACAGGCCCTCGATGAACCCCACGCCGAAGTCGTCCAGACGCCGCGCGATGGCCAGCTTGTCCGCGACCGTGAGGTTGATGCCCTCGCGCTGCGCGCCGTCGCGCAGCGTCGTGTCGAAGACGTGGAAGGAATCGTCGAGCTCGCCGGTCGGTTCCCCGGTGCGTTCGCTCGGGTCGCTGCTCATGCCGGCTCCTGTATGGGATCTCGGTCTACCGGTATGACCTGGCACCGCGGGCGTGGCCGTTCGGCGATGCTGCGTTCAGGCCCAGTGGCCGCGCAGGCGGACTCCCGCCTCCTCCGCCGGCCGGCCTGTGCTGCCCAGGACGATGACCTGGAAGGCCGCGCCGACGTAGGCGGTGATGAAGCGGGAGATCCTGCGGGTGCTGTTGCGCATGGTGGGTTGCCTGCCTTCCGGGTCCGTGGGCTGGTGGTCTTCGAACTCGCTTCGGTGTGTCACCAGTTGGTGGCGTCGTTCATCGACTGCTGCCAGTAGGTGACCTTGAGCGAGTCGTCGATGTAGGCGCCCTTCGCGGGCAGTGACGGGTGGGCGGCCCTGCCCACGTTCCCCTTGAGGGAGCGGCCGTAGAAATAGACCGTCAGGTCCTTCGCGGTGTAGCCGTTGGAGCCGCTGCCGTCGCTGGCGGACAGGCTCACCGACGCATAACCGGACTGACCCGGCTCCAGCGTGACGACCGCCTGCGGCTGCGATTCCTCGATGACCGGCGGCACGGACTGGGTGTCGGTGAACTGCACGGCCGGATAGCCGTAGAGGAAGCAGGTCCTGCTGCCGGTGTTGGTCACCGTGAGCAGCATGTGGTTCACCGGGCGGTTCAACGGAGCCGCGACCGTCCTCGTGTTGGAACCCTCGCACGTGACCGGCTTGTTGGAGGAGCCGGGCAGCTTCGACGCGGCGGTGTGCGTGGATCCCGGATCGGCGGTGGGCGTGGCGCCGGAGGAACCCGGCACGTTCGAGGAGGAGTTGGAGCCGGGCCTTACCGAAGGGGCGCCGGAAGTGGGGCTCGTGGAAGTGGTCGCCGCGGCGCCGTCGTCGGTGGCGCCTGTTGCGTCGTTGCACGCGGTCAGGGAGAGCGCGGCGAGTACGGCGGTCGCGGCGGCGGCAACGAGACGGGTGCGGGAGGTACGGAGGTTGGACATGTTGCTGTGCCCCTTCGGTGTCCGGTGGCGGTGGTGACTGGATGACCGAAGCTTGCGAGGTGATCCGTCCCAACCGCCACGCACAGCGGGCAGTTGGGGACGCTGGAACACCGAAACGCGCTCTGACCAGGGAGAACGCAGAGCCCCTGGAACGCGCGACTGGAACACGGGGGGATCCGCCGGACAGGTCCCAGCCGACGGAGACGACGGCGGCACCGCCCGCGTCAACTCCGTCTGCCCGCCCACCTCAAGTCCCGCGCAGAGGAGGCCGCCGGGCGCGAGGGCCTGTCGGTCGACGCCTGGCTGGTGCGCGCCGTGTCGGCCACGGTCGACGGCGGCACCCGGCCGCGCACGCCGGACAGGACCCACACCACCGGACAGAACGTCACCGGCTGGGTGCGCCAGGGCCTGCCTTAAAGTCCCGGCTCATTTCATCTTGTGGCAAGATCGCGGGATGCTACGACTAACCGACTTCATCATCGACTGCCCGGACACGATGAAGCTGGCAGCCTTCTACTCCGAGGTGACGGGGCTCCCGGTCAAAGAGGACAGTAACGAGCACTGGGCCGGCATCCAGCTCGGCGAGATCGAACTGGCCTTCATCCAGGTGGAGGATTACCGCGCCCCGCAGTGGCCCGACACCGAGCACCCCAAGCAGTTCCACCTCGACTTCGAAGTCGACGACATCGAGGCCGAACAGCGCCGCGTCCTGGCCCTCGGCGCGACCCTGCAGCGGGACTGCATCGACCCCGACGGCTACGGCTTCCGCGTCTACACCGACCCCATCGGCCATCCCTTCTGCCTCTGCCGCAACAAGGGTGTCACGTGGACCGATCAGGGCCCCATCTGGCCCAAGCACCACTAACGACCTCGTGCACGGTTGGCCGTGGCTCAGCGTTCAGGTAGCTCGCTGAACAGGGCATGGTGGGGGCTGGGGCGCGTGAGTTGATCGTGGCGGAGTACCGGGTCACCGGGCTGTCGCCGACGGTGACCGCTGAACTCGTCGCTGAGGTGGGGCCGTTGTGGCACGAACAGCATCAGGCACGCCTGGCGGCTCGGCCGCGGCGACGGGCTGCAGGCGCCGGGACGAAGCACAGGTTCGTCTTCGTCGACCGGCTGCCGGCCACCTTGGCCGTCGCCGCACTGCGACCTCAGCGAGAGTGCCCAGCCGGATGCCCCGGGCGACGGTGCAGCCCCGTTGCGCCAGCAGGGGCCGCATCTCGCCGATGGCGCCGCGGGTGATGGTGGAGCGGTCCACGGGCCGGGGCTGTCTCGTGGGTTCCGAGATCGCGGGGACGGCGGTGTGGAGGCCCCGGAGTACCGGGTGTGGGTGCGCGCCCCGATGCCGACAGGGCGGTCGATCTTATTGATCTCTGCACACGTCATGCCGAGGCGGCGGCTTGTTCTGCTGCTGCCTGGGTCGGTGGGCCGGCTACAGGTCCTGGACGGCGCGCAGCGCCTGGTCCACCCGGGCCATGGCCGCAGGGTCGACCGGGCCCAGGAGCTTCGCTCCCTCGAATCGGTCCATTCGCAGCTGCTGGATGTTGACGGCGACGGCGGTGCACGGGATCGGGTCACCGATCACGACGGACATGGCCGTGTCCGGGAACCTGCCATTCGGATGCAGCACGATCACGAGCACGGCACCGTAGGACTCCTCCAGACCAGTCAGGCTGATGATCAGGACGGAGCGGCCGTCGGGAAGCTCCCAGATCTCACCGCGCCTCACAGGCCGTCGCCCTCGCCCGCCAGGTCGTCGCCCAGACCGAGAGCTGCGAGCTGTTGAGCAGCGTCAAGGGTGGCGGCACGGCGCGCGGCGCGCACCACGTAGGCGTTCACGCTCAAGCCGGCCTCGGTGGCGGCCGCCTTGATCGACGGGGCCAGATCATCGGGGATGCGCAGGGTCATCGTGGTGACAGACATGGTTGCAGAATAGCCACCGCTTCACGGTTGCGTAAGGCGGTTGCGAACGGCTTGGCGGCAGGGAGAGGCGGCACTGCCCGGCGACCACGGGATGCGGCCATGAGCAATCCACAACGAAGCGTCCCGGCTGCAGGAGACCTGGCCATTGATGCGGGCTCCGCGGCGAAGGCACCAGGCACCGCCTGCCGCTGACCGCGTGCTGTCCCCATGACCCGCACTTCGATCGCTCACTTCGCGACACGCGCACCCCTCGGCTGCATCCGAGGAGCAGCCACCGACGACGCCATGATGGCTCACAGATGGCACATACTGGAGTCACCTGTGGCGCCACCCCCGTCCCCAGTGGCTTCCGCAGCACGGTAGCTGCAGGTCGGCGATTCGGTGCACACGCCCATCGCATCCATGCCCTGGCCCGAATTCGCAAGGATCTACGGCTTATAGCCGCTGCCGGGTCGGTGACCTCACCATGGCTCATATGTGGCGCACAATGGCTCCAATTGGCGCCACATGCGTGCCATGATGGGGTCGCAGAATCCCACGGCACCGGGTACGGCGTACGACGCAATGGAGCCTCCACCATGTCCGTCAGTACAAGGCGGCCACCCCGTAGCTGCTCGAGAAGCAGGCACCGGAAGAGGCCGGCAACGTCCGCAGCACCGTCGTCGCTGTGGAAGCACCGAAGCCCGCTGTGCCGCCTGGCAGATGACACCGGGAGCGATCGACGTCCCGGAGGCCGCCAAGGAGGCCGCCGAGGACGCTGCCGCGGAGGTACGCGCGGACCTCGACGCGGTGACCCGGCCGGCCACGGCTTCGGCGCGGCCGGTGTCGCGGCCGCGTCCGTCGCAGGTCTGATCCGCCGGCGCCTGTGGCCCGCGACAACCACCATGAAAGGGAAACGATGAGTCAAACGCCTCCCGTCCCCCACGGCCTCCCCATGGAGCGCGATGCGGGCCCCTTCGACCCGCCCCGTGACATCTCACGGCTGCGCGAGGCGTGCCCGGTCAGCCCCATGATCTTCCCCGACGGCCACGAGGGCTGGTTGGTCACCGGCCACAGCGCGGCCCGCCAGCTCATGGCCGACACCCGGTTCAGCTCCCGCCTGGACATCGGCCCTGTCCGCATCCCGTACGAAGTCCCGGGCATGCCCGCCGTCACCGAGCCGTCTCCGCAGGTGCCGGGCCTGTTCGTCAGCATGGACCCGCCGGACCACACCCGGCTGCGGCGCATGCTCACCGGCGCCTTCACCGTCAAACGCATGAAGGAACTCGAAGGGCACATCACCGATATCGCCGAGCGACAGCTGGACGAGATGGCGCGCCTGACCCCGCCGGTCGACCTGGTCATGGAGTTCGCGCTGCCGGTGCCCCTGCTGGTGATCTGCGAACTGCTCGGTGTTCCCTACGCGGACCGGAAGAGCTTCCAGGCCAACACGGCCAAGTTCATGGAGAAGGACCCGACGCTCGACGAGAAAATGGCCGCCTACACCGGCCTGACCACGTACCTCTCCGAACTGGTCACGCGCAAACGCGCCGCCCCCGGCGAAGACATCCTCTCCGACCTGTCCCGCCGTGACGACCTGTCCATCGAGGAACTGACCGGCATCGCCTTTTTGCTGCTGCTCGCGGGCCACGAGACCACCGCCAACATGCTGGGGCTGGGCGCGTTCGCGCTCCTGGAGCACCCCGAGCAGCTGGCCGAACTGCGCGCCGACCCGGACCTGATGCCCGATGCCGTCGAGGAACTCTTGCGCTACCTGTCCGTGGCCGACATCTTCTTCCGCTACGCCACGGAGGACATCGCGCTCGGTGGCGAAACAATCGGCAAGGGATCGACCGTCGTCGTCTCCTTGCTGGCCGCCAACCACGACCCCCGGCGCTTCGACAACCCCGCCACCCTGGACATCCACCGCAAGGCCCGCGGTCACCTGTCCTTCGGCCACGGCCTCCATCAATGCCTCGGCCAGCAATTGGCCCGCATCGAGATGCGCGCCGGTTTCGCCGGCCTGCTGCGCCGCTTCCCGACCCTCAAGCTCGCCATCCCCGCCGGTGAAGTGAGGCTCAGGACCAACATGAACATCTACGGTGTCCACGAACTGCCGGTCACCTGGACGGAAACGGCCCCGTAGGAAAACGACGCCGCAGGACGCCCGACGGGCGCGGCTGTGTCCCTCACTCACCGGACGGCCAACCCGGCGGACAGCTCAAGGCGCCCGCACCCGGGGCAGCGGAACACCTCTGCCTGTCGCCGCGGCCGGCCCGTCCGACCCGTCCGCCTGCCGGGCGGACGGGCAGGCGGCCCTTGAGCCGCTCCGCCGTTTCCATTCCTGCCGCCGGACTGGAGCACAGTCCCAGCACCGCCCCCGCCTGCTCACTTCCCCAGGAACGACGTGATGCTCAGCCGCAGTCCCGCACTGCCGAGCCCGTGGGCGATGGCGTGCTGACGCGGTGTGCCGTAGTTGCGCAGCTCCTCCCGGCCGACACCGAGCCCAAGGACCCGGTGCGGCAGGTCCCGCAGCGCCTCGCTGATCTCCGGTACGGACGTCCCCGCCAGGTACGGCTCGACGATGGCCACGGAGGGATCACGCTGCTCGGCCACCACCGCCCTGAGGGCCGTGCCGTCGAAGGGGCGGACCGTGGCGCCGTACAGGACACTCACATCGAGCCCCTCGGTCGCCGCCAGCACGGTGTCGGCGAGCGGGCCGATCGCGATGACGGTGCCCGCAGCACCCCGGCGCAACACCCGGAACCCGTGGCCCCGCCCACCGCCTGTCAGAGCGTGCGCCCGCTTGTTCGCCTGATTGGACAGCCGGATGTACACGAGGCCGTCGTCGGCCGCCGCATCCCTCAACTGCGCCTCGGCCTCGTCCGGATGACCCGGCACATGAATGGTCCAGCCCGGCAGCGTCGACAGCAGGGCGACATCGCCGGGCGACTGGTGGCTGCGGCCGCCACCGGCGATGTCGTACGACGCGCCGGCGCTGACCAGAACGGCGCCGACGCCCTGGTGGTTGAGGTCCAGCTTGATCTGCTCGAAGGGACGCTCGATCAGGAACGGTGCGAAGCTGTGGACGATCGGCCGCATCCCGGCCAGTGCCATGCCGCCCGCGGCGCTGATGAGCAGCTGTTCCCGGATGCCCAGGTTGATGACCCGGGTGGGGTGCGCGGCGCGGGCCTCGTCGAACAGCTTGGCGCTGAGGTCCGCCGTCAGCAGCGAGAGACGGTCGTGCCTCGCGAGCAGGTCCGTCGTCACCTCGACGAAGCGCTCACGCATGATTCCGGCCATGGGCCCTCCTGGAGGTGTCAGTGGTTGTCGCCGGGCTCGTCGACCTCGGCCACCACGAGCCGGGGTCGTCCGGAACCCGACGCGGTGAACGCCGCTTCCAGCCCGCTGTGGTCCCGGCCGTCCACCCGCTCGGTCGACCAGCCCTCGACCAGGAAACGGGTCTCGAGACCGCCCGGCCAGCCCTGCGTCGCCGACCGGTTGTCGATGACCACGACGTGCAGACGGTCGAGGCCGGCTCGCGCCGCATAGGCGATCGCCTCGTGGTTCGACCCCTCGTCGAGTTCGCCGTCGCCGAGCAGCACCCAGATCCGCGGCTCGAGGATGCCCCGCGCACGCAGCGCCAGGGCCGTTCCGACCGCCAGCGGCAGCCCGTGTCCGAGCGAACCACTGGAGATCTCGACACCGGGAACGAGGACCCGGTCGGGGTGATGTCCCAGAGCGGAACGGAAGGCGCCGAACCGCTCGAACTCCGCCGGGTCCAGGAAACCCTTCGCGGCGAGGACCGCGTAGTACGCCATCGGGCCGTGCCCTTTGGACAGGTAGAACCGGTCGCGGTCCTCGGCCATGTCCGGGGTCACCCGCAGCACGCGGTCGTACAGCACCCACAGCACATCGAGCGTCGAGGTCGCCGCCTTGGCGTGCTTCTCGTCACCGGTCATGCGCGCCATCAGAGCGCGCAGGTCCGCGTAGTCGGCCTTGATCTGCGTCATGGGTCAGGGCTCCAACCTCGGAAGGTGCGTCCTCAGGAAGTCCACGCGTCTTTGGATCCCGTCTCAGACGGACCCGGAGAGCTGTTTCGCGGGGGCCGGCGCGTCGGCGGGTCCCACTGTCGTGCCGCGCTCCGCCGCGGCCGCCAGCGGCACGATCAACAAGCCGGCCACCAGTACCACCACCGCGACCGCCGCCCAGCCCCACGCTCCCCAGGACAGCGCGGCCGCCGAGACTATGCCGGGCCCGAGCACGCCCTGCGCCACCATGTGCAGCTGGAACGTGCCCAAGTACTCGCCCTGCGCGTGGTCCGGTGCGAGCCCGTGGGACAGGCCCCATCCCGACGCGGACTGCTGCAGCTCGGCCATCGTGAACAGCAGCACCGCCACGCCCAGGACGACGGACGCCGTCAGGGCGTTCCCGTACGCAGCGGTGGCGGCGACAGCACAGGCGGCGGCCAGCCATACACCAGACCGCCTGGCCAGCCGCGCGGCACCCCGCACCGTCTCCGCGCCCTTGCTGGCCGGAACCTGCAACAGCACGACGACGACGGTGTTGGCGACGAGCAGCAGCGGAACGAGGGCGTGCGGGGCATCCGTACGCGACACCGCCCACAGGGGAAGGACGACCAGCAGGACGGACGCGTGCAGCGCCAGGGGCGCGGACAGTGCCGTGAGAGCGACGAAGCGCACATCGCGCAGGGCACCGAACCGGCGTACCGTGCCGGCGGCCGGGGCGGCCGGGGCGGCCGTGGCGCGGGGCAGACGCAGGATGAGCAGCACAGCACCGAGCAGCAGCGCGGCGCTGAGCCAGGGCAACGCCCTGACGAGGGTGCCGCCGCCGAGGAGCGCCAGCGCCGTGACCCCGCTGCCGGCGCTGAACCCGATATTGAAGACGGTGCGCAGCATCGCCCGGACCTGAACGCGTTCCGCGGGAACGATCTGTGAGCCGACAAAGGCGCCGAACGTCGGCCCGACGCCGTACTCGACAAATCCCACCGCGACGATCAACACGTAGAAAGGCCCCGCGGAATGCACGGCCGGGTACAGCGCGAACCCGGCGGCCTGCAGCGCGAACAGCGCAACAAGCATGCGTCGGGCCCCGAGCCGGTCGGCAGCCGCACCGCACAGGAAGGACGCCACGAATCCCGACAGAGCCGCGGCCGACGTGCCCAGCCCCACCTGGGTCGGCGACAGCCCGGACACGGTGGTGAAGTAGATGACACTGCCACTGAGAAAGACACCTCGGCCCACCGCGTAAGCAAGATTGACGCACGACAGGAGCCGTTCACGGCCGGGCCGTGGGATCACCGCGGCGGCCACGCGCTGTAGGGATGGCATCGCTCGTACGCTCCTCATGGCCGGCCGTGCACCTGTGACTTCAGATTCGGTCCAGAAGGTATGCGCGAGCGCAACAGCCGTGGTCGAGAGCCGCTGGAGAGGCGATCGCAGCACGCACATCGCTGAACAGGAGGCCCCTAAGCTGCCGGGCCATGAGACACCGCGCACTGGGCAGGAGCGGCCTGCAGATCAGTGAGATCGCCTACGGAAGCTGGATCAGCACCACCGAGGACTCGGCGGAGGCGGTCGCCCGTGAAGCGCTCGAGCAGGGGATCACGACGTTCGACACCGCCGACGCGTACGCGGGAACGCTCGCGGAAACCGTCCTCGGCCGGGTGCTTTCCGGTGCTCGCAGGGAGTCGGTGGTGATCAGCACCAAGGTGTGCGCCCCCGTCGGGCCGGGGCCGAACGACCGGGGGCTGTCCCGCAAACACATCATGGAGTCGGCCGCCGGGTCGCTGCGCCGGCTGCGCACCGACCACATCGACATCTACCAGGCGCACCGCTACGACGCGCGCACCCCGCTCGAGGAGACCCTCCGGGCCTTCGACGACCTGGTCCGGCAGGGGAAGGTGCTCTACATCGGCGTCTCGGAGTGGACCGCCGACCAGATCGTCGCCGCACTGAAGATCGCCGGTGAGATGGGGTTCGACCGCATCATCTCCAACCAGCCGCAATACAACATGGTGTGGCGGGTCATCGAGTCCGAGGTGCTTGAGCTGTGTACGCGCGAGGGAATCGGCCAGATCGTATGGTCGCCGTTGGCGCAGGGGCTGCTGACCGGAAAGTACCGCCCTGGTGCGCCGCTGCCACCCGGCTCACGGGCCGGTGGCCCGGCGCGCTCCCAGTTCGCGGTCGGCGCGCTCACCGAGGACGTCCTCGACCGGGTGGCCCAACTTGCCTCAGTCGCAGCCGAGTTGAGCATCACGATGCCGCAGCTGGCACTCGCCTGGGTGCTGCGCAACCCACAGGTGTCGAGCGCCATCGTGGGCGCCACCGCTCCGGGGCAGATCGTCGAGACGGCCGCGGCGTCCGGTATCGAACTCGATGACGACGTGCTGGCCCGCATCGACGACATCCTCGAGCCGATCGTCGAACGAGACCCGGCCAAGACCCCGGCGCACCCCACGGACTACGGCAGACAAAGCGAGCACGACGCGTAAGGAGCCCGCTCCGTGTCACCCACACCCCCCTCCGCTGCGGCCACCACCTCTGTCCGGCTGATCGAGGTCGCCGACGCCCCGGCGCTCGCGGCCCATCTGGCGCGCGACGTCGAGGCGTTCGCGCGCTGGCAACCGGCCAGGCCGGAGGGGTTCCACACCGCAGAACATCAGGCCGCCCGCATCGAGCAGCTCCTCGCCACCCACAGCAGCGGCGGCGGCTGGCCGGGCGTCATCGTCGCGGACGGCGCCCTCATCGGTCAGGTGACGGTGAGCACCATCCTGCGCGGGCCGCTGCAGAAGGGCTTCCTCAGCTACTGGGTGGCGACCGTGGCCCAGGGGCACGGGCACGCGGGCCGCGCGGTGGCCCTCACGCTGCGTGTGATGAAGGAAGAGCTGGGCCTGTGCCGTGCGGAGGCGCACACCCAGCTGGAGAACCTGGCCTCGCACGCGGTACTGCGACGCAACGGCTTCACGCCATGGGGTGTCGCCCACGCCCACATCCACATCGACGGGGCCTGGCGCGACGAGCTCTTCTGGGGGCGGAACCTGGCCGACGGCGCCCCACCGCAGTAACCCATGGCGCGGCCCCGGGCCCGAGCGGCCCGGGGAATCCACCCGTCACGCCGCCGCGACCCGCTCCTTGGCGCCCAGCGCGGCCCGAACCGCCTCCAGACCGTCGAGGCGCTTGCGGTCCCAGCCGTCGCGCCGCTCGTCCGCCAGCTCCGGCCCGAGGACTTCCCCCGTGTCCGCAGGCAGCTCCTGCTGCCACCGCCGCAGCAGCACAGAGGGGCGCCGGTCGCGGAAGTGCAGCCCCTTGGCCACGCGCAGGGCCGTCTGCGCCGCGGCGGGAGACAGCAGCCCCGCATCTCGCTTCCGCGCGAGCAGCCAGCGCACGTTCACCAGCGGGATCGTCACGGGCGTGAAGTCCTCGGGGTCGTAAAGGAGCGCCACGTCGCCGTCGGACTCGATGGCCCCCGACAGGTACTGCTCGTACACCCAGCCGCTCCCGTTCATGCCGAGGGTGCGGCATTCCACGGCCCGCAGGGCGCCCATGGATGACGCGCCGGTGAGCGGCTGCCCAGTGGCCAGGACCGCGCGCACCTCGGCGATGCTGACGGCCAGCCGTTGCCCGAACTCACCGTCCAGCATGAGGACTTCGTGCCCGGATGCGGACCCGGTCAGGTCCAGCAGATCGAGCCTGCGGACCGGCGGGCGCAGTTCGAGACGACGGCCGAGCCGGGCAGCGAGGTCGCGCAGCGGCGGCAGATCGGACGCACGCAGGGAGGGGCCGGTGAAGACGACGAGGTCGGTGGTCGTGGTGGTCATCGCAGTGGCCTCGCCATCCCCGCGGCCACCATCTCGCGGCGCAGGCGCATACCGAGCCGCGCCGAGTCGTGGTGGTACACCTCGAGTCCGGGCACGATGACCTGGGTCACGGAGAAGGGGAAGTCGTCCGGGGCGAGTTCGGTGGCGAACACCAGGGAAAGACCTGCCTTTTCGAGTCCGTCGAGCACGCGCTGCAGGTCGCCCTGTGTCGTGCCGGTGCTGGTGTTGGGCAGCTCGTCGAAGTCGATCTCTGTTCGCTCGGCGCTCCAGGCGTGCAGCATGTCCCGCATGGCTTCGTACGACGCGTGCCGCCGGTACGCCTGGCTGTTGAGGTCCTCACGGGCCCCGTTGATGACCGCGAGCCGGGACTGGGCCGCCTCGGTCAGGGCGCGGGTGACGGCCACGAGCGGGTCGAGGTGGGCACCGCCGCCCCCGTTGATCAGCATCCCGTCCCCGGCATACGTGTCGTCGGTGGTGACGAACATGGCGGGCACACCGGTCTCACTGGCGTAGCTGAAGACCTGGACGCTGACCCCCTTGCTCCGGAACTGTTCCACGAGCGCGGCAGGCAGCTCGGGCAACGAGTCGAGGCGGACGCGGTGACCCCGCCTGAGCGTCTCGCCGAACGCCGTGCAGTCCTGCTCGATGGCCTCGAGCAGTCCGTGCAGCAGCGCTTCCTGCGGGCTGTTGCCGACCGCGAGACCGATCACGTTCGAGCTGGCCATCTTGCACTCGTGGGGGTAGGGGGTGAACACAGCAAGGGCAGGAACCCATACCTCGGTGTCGCTGAAGAGTTCACGCACCGGCCACCAGTGGATGCGCGCGTCCTCGGTCCAGGTGTGTCCCCGGCGCAGGATCAACCGCCGGGGGTCGAGCACCGGCACGCCCTGCTGCCGCAGTTCGGCGTACGAGGCCAGTGGGGGTGGCGGGTCGGCCGGCGGCTCGCACCAGGTCCGCTCGATCGCCTCCATCATGGCGGAGACCCGCGCGGCCCGGGGAGTCGCGCCCTTGCCGCTGGTCACCGTGTTGAGCCCGGGGGCCGCCGCCGGGCGCATGCTGTGAAACACCGGGATGCCGAGGATGTCGAGATCGGTGACGTCGGCGATCCGTGTGATGCCGCAGCGCTCCAAAGACGCCTGCGCCAGTGCCTCGGTCTCCTCGAGGGTGCGCGTGCGCAACGAGGTGCCGCAAGCCGTCACCGGATTCTCGGACTCGTACGGAAACCAGTGCCGACGAACGGCGCTGACCGGGGAGTTCAGCACGGCTGTGCTCATCGTGAGGGGGATCCCTTCGCCATGGACGGGCTGCCCAGGGCGGCATGACAAGCCCCCAGGACCCATCGGAACCAGGCCGCCGCATTGGCGGGTCTGCGAATGCTGTGCCCCTCGTCGGGCAGGAGCATCAGCTCCACGTCGACGCCCCGACTGTCCAGGGACCGGTACATCGCGCGGGACTCGCCGACCGGGACATGTGTGTCCCCGCACCCGTGGGACAGGAGAACACGGGTGGCGGCCCCGATCGCGTCGAGCGACAGGCTCTCCCGGCGGTACGCGATGGCCTCGTCCACTGCCCCGTACTCCCGCAGCCAGTGCCAGTGCAGGTCCGAGACACGCGCGACCGCGGCGAAGTCGGCCCAGCCCGCATGGCTGACGGCGAGGCGGACCGAGGGCAGCAGTGCCGCGAGGGCCAGCGAGAGATAGCCGCCGAAACTGCCCCCCATGACGGCGACACGGTGTGCGTCGAGCAGGGGGTGCGCCAGCGCGTCTTCCACCTGGGCTGCCGCGACGGTGGCCACCTGTGACGTCCAGCGGCCCCAACCGCGTTCCACGGCCTGTTGGCCGTAACCGATCGACAGGGGGGGATCCGGCATGAGCACGGCATAGCCCTCGGCCACGAACGGCCACGGATTCCACCGCCACGACCAGTCCGTCCAACTCAACAAGGGCCCGCCGTGACACCAGACGAGCACGGGAAGTTCACCCGCAGGATCGGACGCGGGCAGACACAACCAGCTGTGCCACGTCGATCCGTCCGGCGCCCGGTGGGCGAACCGCTCCATGCGCCCGGCCGGGGTGGCGGGAGCGGCCGGAGCCGCTACCAAGGCCGGCGCGGACGGCCGCGCCCTCGCGGCGGACGCGACGCCGGCCGCCTCCAGCGGAAGCGACACCACCTCGGGCGGCAGGTCGATCCGGGAGCGCACGACCAGCGCCTCGACGCCCGCCACGGTCACCGCCTGCACCGATCCCCCGGCCTCGACCCGCTCGACCGCGCCGTCGCCGGTCCGCAGCCGCCACAGGTGCCGTCGGCCCGCCTCCTGCCCGGTGCACAGCACGGTGTCCGCCCCGAACCAGGCCCGTGGGCGCAGCCAGTTGGCGTGCCGAGGGGCGACGCGGACCACCGCGGAGCCGTCGGAGGCGACCAGCACCGCTTCCTGCCGCGGGCCGAGCCCGGGGCGCGCGATCCGCTCCGCGGTACACGCGAACCATGAGCCGTCGGGGGCCGCGACCGGCTCCGAGAGGTCGTCGTCATCCGCCCACACCGCATGCGCGCCCGCAGGGTCCGACGGGGCGAAGAGCAGCAGCCCGTGACGTCGATGCCCACCGCGCAGAAAACGTGCCACCCCCGCGGCGCACCGCAGACCGTCGGGTGTCAGCGCCAGTTCACCGGTCAGCCGCACATCCTCCCCGAGCGGCAGCTCGAGCAGCTCGGGGGCCGCAGGGCCCCGCGCGCTGTCGGACAGGCCGACGTTCAGCACCCGCAGCACCTCGTCGGGTGTGTGGTACTGCGACTGGGGCCAGAGATCGCCACGCACCAGCGTGACCGTGTCCCGGTCCGGTGGCTCGGCGGCGCGGAGCTCTTGGTCCTCGGCCAGGGAAGTCGCCCCGGCTCTGACCCAGACGGCCGCGCAAGCCGTCGCCCCCGCCGCGGCGTAGGAGACGACACCGCGCGGCGCGCCCAGCACGAGGTGCGGCTCACGCGGCGCCTGCGGCCGGTGCCGCCACAGGGAGCGGCCGCCGTGTCCGTGCGCCGCCTCGCCGACGGCACGCCGGTCGGACAGGAAGAGATAGCCGCCGTCCTCGGTGACCGTCACCGACGACGCCGCGGCATGAGCGTGCTCCAGGGCCAGGTCACCGTCGGGCCCGTGTGCATAGCCGAGAACGAACGGCACGAGGTCCCGGCGGCCGGCGCGCCGCAGCTCCGCCTCGATCAGGAGACCGCAGCCGAGGCGATGAGCCACCTGAACCCGTGACTGCGCCAGCAGCGTTTCAAGGGCCGCCGCGCCCGGGCCCTCGATCTGCGACACCCTCGTCATGGTCTCAAGCCTGTCCGGCCCGCTGATGTATCCCGACCGCCGTCGCCAACAGGTCGTCGATGTCCTGCCCGGCCAGATGGGCGGTCAGTTCACGGCGCAGCCAACTGACCTTCTCCTCCAGGGACAGGTAATGGTGCGTGCCGGCGATCGCTTCCGCCGGTGCGCTCTTCAAGAACCCGGCCAGCGCCACTTCGGCCAGGTCGCGGGGGCTCGGCCGCCGCACGCTCAGGGTGAGGTACAGGGCGTTCCCCTGGTGCGCGGCCACGGTGTGCTCGTGCCCCGGCGGGAGGTACAGGACGCTTCCCGGCGTCAGTGCCGTCTGCGTACGCCGCCCTTCGTCACCGACGCTCCACCGGGTCTCGCCCTCGAGCTGCAGTGCGAACAGATGGGCCTCGGTACGGACCGGCGTCCCGCCCTGTGCGTCGTCCTGGGCCGGCGGCGGGCTGAGAAACACCGAAGAGCGTACGTCGGCCCGCAATTCCTCGCGCAGAGCGCCGACGAGTTCCTTGAGACCGGCATGCCAGTGATCGGGCTGACGGAGGCAGACCGTGTAACCCGCCGCGAACCACTTCCGCACGCCTGCGCCGTTCGCGTACCGGGCTCTTGGCTTCTGCAGCACCTTGCGTGTCACGCTGATGTCCGCGGCCGGTGCGCTCACTCCGTCACGAGCGACGCTGAAGTACGGGGCGACGAGCAGCCCGCAGTCGAACGCGTCCCAGATCTCCGGGGCGGAGAGCAGGGCGGGGACGGCGGGGCAGCGGAACGTCGCGGTACGCACCCCCCAGGCATCGGCGAGGAAGGCTTCGGCGTCGCCGACGAGCTCGGTCAGTTGCTGCGTACTCTTCACGGTGGTCATGGGTTCAAGCCGTCCTGTCCCTCATCGTGGCCACTGCCGTGTCGACGAGGAGTCCTGCGTCCACGGAACTCACATGGTCGAGCAGCGACTTGGCCACCGCGTCCGCCTCGGCCTCCGGCGTCGCGCGCGGATCCCGTTCCCGTATGCGGTCGCAGTCCTCCGCGAAGAGGGTCATCAGGGACTCGACCAGGTCGCGCGGAGTGGGTTCGGTGATGGTGAACGTCACGTGCAGCGAGGTGCCTTCGCGGGCCGTCGCCACGTGCGGCATGCCGTGCGGCAGGTACAGGACGTCGCCGGGCTCCATGACGAAGGAGTGTGCGTGGCTGTCCACGTCCACATCGAGGCCGGAGCGGGAGTCGATCTCCCGGGGCTCGTCGTAGATCCGCCATTCCTTGGTGCCGGCGATCTGTATCGCGAGGACGTGCGACCCGTCACGGTGGGGCAGCATGCCCGTGTTGTCGCTCGGCGTGTAGAACACGTAGGTCTTGAGCTCGGCGGCCAGGCGAGCCTCGATCTCCCGCATCAGCGTGCGCAGCGGACGGTGCCAGTCCTCGAGCTGACTCATCTTCATGGTCGCGCCGCCCGCAAGCAGCGAGCGCACCTTCGACGCATCGGCAAACCCCGGTACAGCGCTCCCGGCCACATTCCGCGTCTTTGTGAATGCGGGGATCTCCGGCTGCTGACCCTCCTTGAGGAGGGTGAAGTACGGCCAGCGCAGCAGCCCCGTGTCGAGCATGCCCTGGATATCGGACTCGCGAATCAACCCGTCCACGGGACACGCCCGCTTGAACAATCCGTGTTTCTTGTTCCAGTACGTGCCCAGCAGATCCTTCTCGTCGACAAGACGAGTGAGCGGATGTTCAGTACTCACGGAAGATCCTTAATGACGTCTGATTCTGAACAGTCCCGGGAGCGCTGGCATTGCCGCCCCCGGGATCTGTGCGAAGCAAACCGGTCAGGCTTCGTTGATCTCGGAAATCAGCATCGGGCGCGCTTGGTTGGAGAGCTCCTCGACCTCGGCGTCGGCAGCCTCGAGGAGGCTCTCGTCGTCGGTGGCCTGGAGCTTGTCGTCGAGGGACATTCCATTACCTCTTTCCGAATTTATTGACGATTCCCGCCGTTGGCAGGTGCCGGTTACATTAATTATCCGGCGTGTCCCGGTCAAGGCTTTCCCGTGCCACTCCAAGGCGGCTCGAGCAATACGCGAGTGAATTTATGTGCCCGGTTGCCGGGATTGGATGAGGGCATGCCGAATTCACGGCGCGAGCTGTATTCGGCCTTGTTTTCCAGGAGAGGAGCATGAGAGGGTTCGCTCGGGCTGCGCCCCGGAAACAAGCGGGAACAAGCTGACGCCCAGGTCGGCGCCCCACAGACAACCACCGTGGGACCCCCTGCTCGAGCGCCCATGGACAGCCGGTCAAGCGCACCGTGAGGGCGCCTGCGGGAGCACGTCGGCCTGGTGCCCGGGTCCTGTGACGCGATCCTCGGGCGATCTCGGGTGGAGCCGCCCGTCGGGCGCCCGGCCCAGACGTTCCTCCGCTGGTGCATGAAGACGGGCCGGATACCCCGCCTCACCCTCCAAACGTTGGATCCCCGAGCATTCACCCTCAACCATTGCAACGAATTGAGCGAGGGTTGTTGCATTAGATGTCAAACCCATTGCAACGATTTCTCGGCGTCTACCTGCACTGATGGCACTCATGCACAATAATTCTGTTGCTAGATTCATAAATGCAACGTAGCGTTTCCATCCTGAGAAACGAAGGACCGAAGGCCTCGCAGGCCGAGGGGTGCGCGTTTCGCGAAGTGAGCGATCGAAGGGGTGGGTCATGGGGACAGCACGCAGTCAGCGGCAGGCGGTGCCTGGTGCCTTCGCCGCCTTCGCCCGCTTCGTGTTGTGTGGCGGCGGGGTGGGGCTGGCCTCGAGCTTCGCCGTGGCGGCCCTTGCCTCCTGGATTCCCTGGGTTTTGGCCAACGCCGTGATCACCGTGGCTTCCACGCTCCTGGCCACCGATCTGCATGCCCGTTTCACCTTCGGCGCGGGCGGGCGCGCGACGTGGCGCCAGCATGTGCAGTCGGCCGGGTCCGCGGTGGCCGCGTATGCGGTGACCTGCGTGGCGATGTTTGTCCTGCAGCTGCTGGTGGCGGCGCCCGGTGCGGTGCTCGAGCAGGTCGTCTACCTGTCCGCCTCCGCACTCGCCGGCATCGCGCGGTTCGCGGTGCTGCGCCTGGTCGTCTTCGCACGCGGCCGCTCGCAGGCCGCGGCCACCGTCCGTCCGGTACCCGCGAGCGCGGCCCGCCCCGCGGCCCCGGCCGGCCCCGCGACGCTCTGCCACGCCGCCTGACCCCTCTGCCGGGCGGCGCCCCGCGTGGCCCGGGATCCCCGTCTCTCGGCGCGGGGGCAGAGCCCCAGAGGTTCCGGATACCGGGAGGGCATGCGAGCACGTCGCGTTCCAACGACCTTCCACGGCCGCTCGAGCAGGTGCGAGCACCGTGGAAGCAGTCGCGCAGACATCTGCACGACCTGGACCGTCCCGGCAGCCGGAAGGAAGTCCGTACCATGGCGCAGCGTCCGTGGAACGCGAGGTTCGAGACGATTCTCCGGCAGGGCCTGCCCGGCCTGGGCAAGGACAGGGCACCTGCCGTCGACGTGCCGATGGAGGCGTACGGGCTCGACTCCATGGGCCTCATCAGCATCGTCAGCTCCCTGGAGTCCGCCTACTGTGTCAGCCTCGCCGGTCAGGTCACCGTTCCGGTGCGCACCCTGACCGCGGGCGACCTGTGGGGCATCGTCTCGGCTTCACTGCAGTCGACCTGGGACACCAGCCGGCCGTCGCCGGCGGGCCGTACGACGCTCGGCCAGGCCCCCTGGATCATGGCCTGACAGACTCCAGGCGGGCCGAGGAGCCCGCCGTCCTGGGCGAGCACCCGGTCGCCCCAGCCGGGGCCGGTGGTGCGGGCGAAATGGTGGACGCGGACGCGGCCAGCGCACCCAGCCCGTGAAGCTCTGTCAGCCCGTGAAGCTCTGTCCGAAAGCCTGGGCCCTGTCCGGCGTACGCGGCCGGGTGCCGCCGTCGACCGCGGCCGACACGGCGCCCACCAGCCAGGCGGTGACCGACAGGCCCTCGCAGGTCGCGGCCTCCTCGGCACGCGCCTTCAGGTAGGCGGGCAGACGCAGG
The DNA here is from genome assembly GCF_003814765.1 of Streptomyces sp. TLI_185. NCBI lineage: Bacteria > Bacillati > Actinomycetota > Actinomycetes > Kitasatosporales > Streptomycetaceae > Streptomyces > Streptomyces sp. TLI_185. Next base: position 199,607 of record NZ_RKRB01000002.1, on the reverse strand, counting down.
CTGACGCGGGCGGTGCCGCCCTCGTCGCCGTCGGCCGGGGCCGGGGTCCTGAACGATTCGACGGGCGGGCCCGGTTCCGCGCAGGCGCCGCCGTCGGTGGGCGGCGGTGTCACCACGAAGTCGGGGTCGAGCCCGCGCAGCCGTACGTCGACCGAGCCGGGCGCCGGCTCGCGGGTGATCTCGTCCATCGCGGCGGAGAGCACGCTGAGCAGGGTCAGCCGGGTCGCCGACTCCAGGGGAGCGGTGAGCCGCTCGGCCAGTTCGCGGGCTTCGTCGCCGCCGTCGTCGGCGCCCACCGCGAGTTCACGGCGCAGGGTGTCGACATCGTGCGAGGGACGACGGCTCTACCTGAGGAAAAAGGGGAGCCCACGTCCTGAGCCATTACGGCGCCGTGTGGTGTCGCGCAGCCAGCTGTAGCGGCCGATCAGTTCGCGGTCCTCGGCCGAGTCCTCGCCCGAGTCCTGGAGGACGCCGCCGTGCCGCCCGAACGCTCCAGACCCGGTCGGCTTCCGCAGGATCTTCGCTCCACCGACGCTCCGTCACTCTTCGAGTGCTTCTCTTTCGAGGACGTCCATGGTGGCTCCAACACCGGTGGCCTCGCCCGCCTCCGGCACCCCCGGGCCGCAACCAGCTGGAGTGCCATGTCCCGTCGTCCGTTCACCTCGGAGACCGTCGTCGAAGGGCATCCCGACAGGTTCGCCGACCGTATCGGCGGCACCGTCCTCGACGCGCATCACGAGCAGGCCGCGTATATCGGCGTCGAAGTCGAGGGCCCGTACAAGCCGGACCACGACCGCTGCTGAGCCGCGGTTCCTGAGGTGCCTCTCTGCGGTCCCACCACGGCAGTCACCTTGTTCCACCGACCCCGGGAATGCCTTCATGACCCTGCACAGCCTCGCGACGCCGCAGCCCGGCCCCACTGTCCTCGACCCGCACCTGGACCGGTACGCCGTGCGCACCGCGGGCATGACGGCCTCGGAGATCCGGGCCTTGTTCGCGGTCGCCGGCAGGCCGGAGGTGGTGTCGCTGGCCGGCGGCATGCCGAACCTGGCCGCGCTGCCGCTGGAGTCGCTGTCGGCGCAGGCCGCGCAGATCATCGCGGAGGACGGCCTGACGGCGCTGCAGTACGCGTCGGCGTACGGCATGCCGGTGCTGCGGGAGCAGATCTGCGACGTGATGGCGCTGGAGGGCATCACGGCGCATCCGGACGACGTGGTGATGACGGTCGGCTCGCAGATGGGCCTCGACCTGGTGACCCGGCTGTTCTGCGACCCAGGTGACGTGGTGGTGGCCGAGGGTCCGTCGTACGTCGGTGCGCTGGGCTCGTTCGCCGCGTACCAGGCGCAGGTCGTGCACGTGGCGATGGACGAGCACGGCCTGGTGCCGGAGGGGCTGCGGGCGGCGCTGCGGCAGGCCAGGAATGCCGGGCAGCGCGTGAAGCTGCTGTACACGATCCCGAATTTCCACAACCCGGCCGGCGTGACACTGGCGGTCGAGCGGCGGGCGGAGATCCTGGAGATCTGCCGTACGTACGACGTGCTGGTCGTCGAGGACAACCCGTACGGCCTGCTCGGCTTCGACGGCCGGACCTACCCGGCGCTGCGCTCGCTGGACCCGGACAACGTGGTGTACCTGGGCTCGTTCTCGAAGACGTTCGCCTCCGGCCTGCGGGTCGGCTGGGTGCTGGCGCCTCGCGCGGTGCGGGAGAAGCTGGCGCTGGCCATGGAGTCGGCGACGCTGTGCCCGCCCACGCTGAACCAGATGATCGTGTCGCGTTATCTGGCCACGCACGACTGGACGGGCCAGATCAAGATGTTCCGGGAGAACTACCGCGAGCGCCGCGACGCGATGCTGTCCGCACTGGAGCAGTACCTGCCGCCGGGCTGTACGTGGACGAAGCCGGAGGGCGGGTTCTACGTGTGGGTGACGGTGCCTCAGGGCGTGGACACCAAGGCGATGCTGCCGCGCGCGGTGACCGCCCGGGTGGCGTACGCGTCGGGCAGCGGGTTCTTCACCGACAAGTCCGGCAGCCGCCAGGTGCGGCTGGCCTACTGCTACCCGACGCCGGAGCGGATTCGCGAGGGCGTGCGCCGACTGGCCGCTGTACTGAAGGCCGAAATGGACCTCGCGCGCACCTTCGACAGCGTGGGCTCCCGCCGGAGACCGGGGCCCGAGCGGGGCCGATGATGTCGCCTTCATCCGTCCCCGCTGCCCCCGCCATAGCGTTCACCTTCAGGTAATTGCAACGAAAGCGCTGGGGATCGTTGCATTAAACTCAAGCCTATTGCAATGATTTTCTTGCATCTACCTGCAGAGATGTCAATTATTCGCAACGAGCTTGTTGCTAACTCCCTGAAAGCAACGTAGCGTTTCCAACGTCGGAAACAACGCATCGAAGGAGCACACCATGCAGAAGAACCAGAACACGATCCAGACGTTCGACGCCCCCGCCTCCATCACGGCCGTCCTGGACATCCCCATCGGACACATCCGGTTCATCGCCGCCGACCGCGCCGACGCCACCGTCCAGGTCCTGCCCGCCAACCCCGACAAGAGCCGCGACGTCAAGGCCGCGGAGCAGGTCAAGGTCGCCTACGACAACGGCGTCCTGCGGATCGAGAGCCCGGCTGAGAGGAACCGGATGCTCGGCCACCCCGGGTCCCTCGAGGTCACCGTCCAGCTGCCCGCCGGCTCCCGCGTCGACGCCAAGGCCGCAGTCGTCGAACTGAGCGGCGTCGGACGCCTCGGCGACGTCACCTTCGAGGGCGCGACGGGCACCGTCAAGCTCGACGAGACCGCAGGCGCCCGCCTCACCCTCGCCACCGGCGACATCACCGTCGGCCGCCTGAACGGCCCCGCCGAGATCAGCACCCAGAAGGGCGACCTCAGCGTCACCGAAGCCGTGCACGGCGCCGTCACCCTGACCACCCAGCACGGCCAGATCTCCGTCGGCGCCGCCCAGGGAGTCTCCGCCACCCTCAACGCCAGCACCGCCTACGGCCGGATCGACAACGCGCTCAAGAACAGCGACGGCGCCGGCGCAGGCCTCAACATCCACGCCACCACCTCCTACGGCGACATCACCGCCCGCAGCCTCTGACCGCTGATGTACGGCACCTGTGTGAGGGCGCTCATGCCACCGGCTGTGGTGGCATGAGCGCCCTCACGACGGTCTCAGTAGCGGTAGTGGTCCGACTTGTACGGGCCCTCGACCTGGACGCCGATGTACGCGGCCTGCTCGGGGCGGAGCGTGGTCAACTTCACGCCGAGCGAGTCCAGGTGGAGACGGGCGACCTTCTCGTCGAGGTGCTTGGGCAGCGTGTACACGCCGGTCGGGTACTCGTCGGGCTTGGTGAACAGCTCGATCTGGGCCAGGGTCTGGTCCGCGAAGGAGTTGGACATCACGAACGACGGGTGGCCGGTGGCGTTGCCCAGGTTCAGCAGACGACCCTCGGACAGGATGATGATCACCTTGCCGTCGGGGAACGTCCAGGTGTGGACCTGCGGCTTGACCTCGTCCTTGACGATGCCCGGGATCCTGGCGAGGCCGGCCATGTCGATCTCGTTGTCGAAGTGGCCGATGTTGCCGACGATCGCCTGGTGCTTCATCTTGGCCATGTCCGAGGCCATGATGATGTCCTTGTTGCCGGTCGTGGTGACGAAGATGTCGGCCTTGTCGACGACCTCGTCCAGCGTCGTGACCTGGTAGCCGTCCATCGCCGCCTGCAGGGCGCAGATCGGGTCGATCTCGGTCACGATGACGCGGGCACCCTGCCCGCGCAGGGACTCCGCACAGCCCTTGCCCACGTCGCCGTAGCCGCACACGACCGCGGTCTTGCCGCCGATGAGGACGTCGGTGGCGCGGTTGATGCCGTCGATCAGGGAGTGGCGGCAGCCGTACTTGTTGTCGAACTTCGACTTGGTGACGGCGTCGTTGACGTTGATCGCCGGGAACAGAAGGACACCGTCGCGCTGCATCTCGTACAGACGGTGCACGCCGGTGGTGGTCTCCTCGGTCACCCCGCGGATCTCCGAGGCGATGGCGGTCCAGTCGAGCGAACTCGCCTTCAGCAGGGCGGCCACGGCCTCCAGTTCCTCGTTGTCGGCCGGGGGCAGCTCCCCGGTCTTCTGGTACTCGACACCCTTGTGGACCAGGAGGGTGGCGTCACCGCCGTCGTCCAGGATCATGTTCGGACCGCCGGTGGGGCTGTCCGGCCAGGTCAGCGCCTGCTCCGTGCACCACCAGTACTCCTGCGCGGTCTCGCCCTTCCAGGCGAAGACCGGGACGCCCTGCGGGTTGTCGGGCGTGCCGTTCGGGCCGACGGCGATGGCGGCGGCCGCGTGGTCCTGGGTGGAGAAGATGTTGCAGGACGCCCAGCGGACCTGCGCGCCCAGGGCGACCAGGGTCTCGATGAGCACGGCGGTCTGCACGGTCATGTGCAGCGAACCGGTCACCCGCGCGCCGGCCAGGGGCTGGGCCTCGGCGTATTCCTTGCGGATCGCCATCAGGCCGGGCATCTCGTGCTCGGCGAGGGTGATCTCCTTGCGGCCGAACTCGGCCAGGGAGAGGTCGGCGACCTTGAAATCCGCGAAATCAGGCGACACGAATGCTCCTTGAACTCATGACGTTACGGTGGATGTCCAGGGCCGCGGTGGACCTGTTCAGGGTGATGTAGTGCAGTCCTGGCGCGCCCTCGGCGAGCAGGCGTTCGGCCATGGCGGTGGCGTACTCGACGCCGATGCGGTGGCCCGTGGCGGGGTCGTCCCGAGCGGCTTCCAGGTGGTGGGCCAGGTCCACGGGGAAGGCCGCGTCGCTCAGTTCGGCGAACCGGCGGATCTGGCGTACGTCGGTGGCGGGCATGATCTCGGGGACGATCGGGATGTCGCATCCGGCTGCGGCCACCCGGTCGCGCAGCCGCAGATAGTCCTCGACGTGGAAGAACATCTGCGTGATGGCGTAGTCGGCGCCGGCGCGGCACTTGGCCACGAAATGCCGGATGTCGGCGTCCCAGTCCGACGAGCGGGGATGCAGCTCGGGGAAGGCGGCGACGCCGATGGTGAAGTTCCCCAGGGAACGGACGAGTTCGACCAGCTGGTACGCGTGGGTGAAGCCGTCCGGGTGCGGCACCCACGGTCCTTTGGGGGCGCCCGGAGGATCGCCACGCAGGGCGAGGACGTCTCTGATGCCGGCATCGGCGTAGGCGCCGATGATGTGCCTCAGCTCGGCCACCGAGTGGCCCACGGCGGTGAGATGCGCGACCGGGCGCAGGATGGTCTCCGCCGCGATCCGCCGGGTGACCTCGATGGTCCGGTCCCGGGAGGAACCGCCCGCGCCGTACGTCACGGAGACGAAGTCCGGCCGCAGCGCCTCTACTCGGCGGATCGCCTGCCACAGCGTCCGCTCGCCGGCGGCCGTCTTCGGCGGGAAGAACTCGAAGGAAAAGGTCGTCATGCGCGGCCTCCCGCGTTGAAGTAGCCGGCCTGCGGGTGGTGGACGACGATCGCGTCGGTGGACTGCTCCGGGTGGAGCTGGAACTCCTCGGACAGGTGCACGCCGATCCGCTCGGGCTTCAGCAGCTCCGCGATCTTCGCGCGGTCCTCCAGGTCCGGGCAGGCCGGATAGCCCAGCGAGTAGCGGCACCCCTGGTACTCGGTGCGGAACATGCCGTCCAGCGAACCGGGATCGCCTGCCGCGATGCCGAGTTCGGAACGGACGCGGGCGTGCCAGTACTCGGCGAGCGCCTCCGCCAACTGCACGGACAGGCCGTGCAGTTCGAGGTAGTCGCGGTAGGCGTTGGCCTCGAACATGCGGGCCGTCTCCTCGCCGATCCGCGAGCCGACGGTGACGACCTGCAGGCCGACGACGTCGGTCTCCCCCGCCTCCTGCGTGCGGAAGAAGTCCGCGAGGCACAGGCGGCGGCCGCGGCGCTGGCGCGGGAAGGTGAAGCGGGTGCGCTCGCCACCGTGCTCGTCCAGGATGATCAGGTCGTCGTCCTTGGAGACGCACGGGAAGTAGCCGTAGACCACGGCCGCTTCGAGGAGGCTCTCCGTCTGGAGCCGGTCCAGCAGGCCGCGCAGCCGGGGCCGGCCCTCGCTCTCGACCAGGTCCTTCGTCAGCCCCCACTGGCCCCGGAAGAGGGCCGTCTCGTCCAGCCAGCTCGCGTACTCCTTGAGCTGGATGCCCTTGATGACGCGGGTGCCCCAGAAGGGCGGGGTGGGGAGGGGGTTGTCGGTGGCCACGTCCGAGCGGACGTGGCCCTCCTGCGGACGCTCCTCGACCTCGACGGAGGCCGTCGCCCGGACCCGGCGCTGCTTGAGTTCCGGCAGCTTGGCGCCGGGCACGCCGCGCTTGACGCCGATCAGCGCGTCCATCAGCCGCAGGCCCTCGAACGCATCGCGGGCGTAGCGGACCTCGCCCTGGTAGATCTCGTGCAGGTCCTGCTCCACGTACGCGCGGGTGAGGGCCGCACCGCCGAGGATGACCGGGAAGTCGGCCGCCAGGCCGCGCTGGTTGAGCTCCTCCAGGTTCTCCTTCATGATCACCGTGGACTTCACCAGCAGCCCGGACATGCCGATGACGTCGGCGCGGTGTTCCTCGGCGGCCTCCAGGATCGCCGAGACCGGCTGCTTGATGCCGAGGTTGACGACGTTGTAGCCGTTGTTCGACAAGATGATGTCGACGAGGTTCTTGCCGATGTCGTGCACATCCCCGCGCACGGTGGCCAGCACGATGGTGCCCTTGCCGGCCTCGTCGCCCTCGACCTTCTCCATGTGCGGTTCGAGGTGGGCGACGGCCGTCTTCATCACCTCCGCGGACTGCAGCACGAACGGCAGCTGCATCTGCCCGGAACCGAACAGCTCACCGACGACCTTCATGCCGTCCAGCAGCGTCTCGTTGACGATGTCCAGGGCCTTGCGGGTCTCCAGCGCCGCGTCGAGATCGGCCTCCAGACCGTTCTTCTCACCATCGATGATGCGCCGCTTGAGACGCTCCTCCAGCGGCAGCGCGGCCAGCTCCTCGGCCTTGCCCGCCTTCAGCGACTTCGCCGTGGCGCCCTCGAACAGCGCCATCAGCTTCTGCAGGGGGTCGTAGCCCTCGGCCCGCCGGTCGTAGATGAGGTCGAGGGCCGTGGTGACCTCTTCCTCGCTGAAGCGGGCGATCGGCAGGATCTTCGAGGCGTGCACGATCGCCGAGTCCAGGCCCGCCTTGACACACTCGTCCAGGAAGACCGAGTTGAGCAGCATGCGGGCGGCCGGATTGAGACCGAAGGAGATGTTCGACAGACCCAGCGTGGTCTGCACGTCCGGGTGCCGGCGCTTGAGCTCACGGATCGCCTCGATGGTGGCGATACCGTCCTTGCGCGACTCCTCCTGACCGGTGCAGATGGTGAACGTCAGGGTGTCGATGAGGATGTCCGACTCGTGGATGCCCCAGGTCCCGGTCAGGTCGTCGATCAGCCGCTCGGCGATGGCGACCTTGTGCTCGGGGGTGCGGGCCTGGCCCTCCTCGTCGATGGTCAGCGCAATCAGCGCCGCGCCGTGCTCCTGGGCGAGCTTGGTGACCTTCGCGAAGCGGGACTCGGGGCCGTCGCCGTCCTCGTAGTTGACGGAGTTGATGACCGCGCGGCCGCCGAGCTTCTCCAGCCCCGCCCGCAGGACATCGACCTCGGTGGAGTCCAGCACGATCGGCAGCGTCGAGGCGGTCGCGAAGCGGCCCGCCAGCTCCTCCATGTCCGCCACGCCGTCCCGGCCGACATAGTCCACGCACAAATCCAGCATGTGCGCGCCCTCGCGGATCTGGTCACGGGCCATCTCCACACAGTCGTCCCAGCGGCCGGCCAGCATGGCCTCACGGAACTTCTTCGACCCGTTGGCGTTGGTCCGCTCACCGATCGCCAGATACGCGGTGTCCTGACGGAACGGCACACTCTGATACAGGGAGGCAGCCCCCGGCTCGGGCTGCGGGTCACGCTCGCCCGGGGCGAGGGTCCGCACCCGCTCGACGACCTGCCGCAGATGCTCCGGAGTCGTGCCGCAACAGCCCCCGATCAGGGAGAGCCCGTAGTCGAGGACGAAGTTCTCCTGCGCATCCGCCAGCCCCTCGGGCCCCAGCGGGAAGTGCGCGCCGTCCTTGGTGAGCACCGGCAGGCCCGCATTCGGCATGCACAGCAGCGGAATACGGGAATGCCGGGTCAGATAGCGCAGATGCTCACTCATCTCGGCCGGCCCGGTCGAGCAGTTCAGGCCGATCATGTCGATGCCCAGCGGCTCCAGCGCCGTCAGCGCGGCACCGATCTCCGAGCCCAGCAGCATGGTGCCGGTCGTCTCGAACGCCATCGACACCAGCAACGGCACATCCGAACCGGTCGCCTCCATGGCGCGGCGGGCACCGAGCACCGACGCCTTCGTCTGCAACAAGTCCTGCGTGGTCTCCACGATCAGGGCATCCGCACCACCCGCGAGCAGACCCTCGGCATTGGCCTGATAACCGTCACGGATCGTGGCGTAACCGACATGGCCGAGGGTCGGCAGCTTGGTGCCCGGGCCGATCGAGCCCAGCACCCAGCGCGCACGGCCGTCACGGGCCGCGAACTCGTCCGCCACCTCACGGGCGATCCGGGCACCCGCCTCCGACAACTCGTGCACCCGCTCCGCGATCTCGTACTCCGCCGCGGCCGTGTGATTCGCACCGAAGGTGTTGGTCTCCACACAGTCCACACCAGCCGCGAAGTACTCCTCATGGACCGAACGCACGATGTCCGGCCGGGTGACGTTCAAAACCTCGTTGCAGCCCTCCAACTGCTGGAAGTCCTCCAGGGTCGGGTCGTGGGCCTGCAGCATGGTGCCCATCGCTCCGTCGGCGACCACCACCCGGGTGGCGAGCGCCTCGCGGAGGGTTTCGCCGCCTCCGGTCACCGCGGGCATGGCACGCCTCCCAGATGTGCCGCCAGGTCCTCGGCCGCCTCCGTGCCATAGGACGCGGCGACGACGGTGGTGAGCCGGCCGGGGTCGGGTTCATAGGCCTGGGAACCCACCTCGGACAGCGCCAGTGAGGCCATGGCACAGCCGAGCTGGGCCGCGCGCGGCCGGTTCAGGCCCCAGGCGAGGGCCGCGAGGAAGCCCGCCCGGAAGGCGTCGCCGACTCCCGTCGGGTCGACGACCGGGACACCGGCGACGGCGGGCACGGTGAACGCCGGACGATCCGCCTCCTCGACCCGGACCCCGTCGGGGCCGAGCGTGGTGACCCAGGCGCCCACGTGTCCGAGGACGTCGTCGTGGCTCCAGCCGGTGCGTTCCAGCAGCAGGGTCGCCTCGTACTCGTTGGTGAACAGCCAGCGTGCCCCGGTCACCAGAGTGCGTGTCCGGTCGCGGTCGAGGCTGGCCAACTGCTGGGAGGGGTCGGCCGCGAAGGCGATGCCGAGCGCACGGCAGCGCGCGGTGTGACGCAGCATGGCCTCGGGGTCGTCGGGCGCCACGACCACGAGGTCGGGACGCGGATCGAGGCGCCCGAGGTCGATGTCACGGGCCTCGGTCATGGCGCCGGCGTAGAACGCGGCTATCTGGTTGGCGTCCTGGTCCGTGAGACACAGGAACCGGGCCGTCTGCCGCAGGGCGGAGACGTGTACGGCGCCGGTGTCGACGCCATGCTCCTTCAGCCACACCTCGTACTCGCCGAAGTCGCTGCCGACCGCGCCGACGAGCACGGGACTCAGCCCCAGCCCGCCGAGCCCGTAGGAGATGTTGGCGGCGACCCCGCCGCGGCGCACCTCCAGGTCGTCGGCCAGGAACGACAGCGACACACGGTCGAGCCGGCCGGGGATCAGCTGGTCCACGATCCGGCCGGGGAATGTCATCAGGTGGTCGGTGGCGATGGAGCCGGTCACCGCGATGCGCATGGGAACTCCCGTCCCTGTAGGCCCGGCCGGTCAGCGGCCGGCGGCGGCGTTGAGCTGATCGGCACGGTCGGTGCGCTCCCAGGTGAACTCGGGCAGCTCACGGCCGAAGTGGCCGTACGCGGCGGTGCGCGCGTAGATCGGCCGCAGCAGGTCGAGATCGCGGATGACGGCGGCCGGGCGCAGGTCGAACACCTCGCTGATGGCCCGCTCGATCACGGCGCGCGGCATGTGTTCCGTACCGAAGGTCTCGACGAACAGGCCGACCGGCTCGGCCTTGCCGATCGCGTACGCGACCTGCACCTCACAGCGCTCGGCGAGGTCCGCCGCGACCACGTTCTTGGCGACCCAGCGCATCGCGTAGGCGGCCGAGCGGTCCACCTTGGACGGGTCCTTGCCGGAGAACGCGCCGCCGCCGTGGCGGGCCATGCCGCCATAGGTGTCGATGATGATCTTGCGGCCGGTCAGGCCGGCGTCTCCCATCGGGCCGCCGATCTCGAACCGGCCGGTGGGGTTGACGAGCAACCGGTAGCCGTCGGTCTCCAGCTTGATGCCGTCCTCGGCCAGCCGGGCCAGCACGGGCTCCACGACCTGCCGGCGGATGTCCGGTGTCAGCAGGTGGTCGAGGTCGATGCCGGACGCGTGCTGGGAGGAGACCACCACCGTGTCCAGGCGTACCGGGCGGTCGTCCTGGTACTCGATGGTGACCTGGGTCTTGCCGTCGGGGCGCAGATAGGGCACCACGCCGTCCTTGCGCACCTCGGCGAGCCGGCGCGACAGCCGGTGCGCCAGCTCGATGGGCAGGGGCATCAGGGTGGGCGTCTCGCGGGTGGCGTATCCGAACATCAGGCCCTGGTCCCCGGCACCCTGCGCGGCAAGGGCGTCGTCGCTGTCACCGAGCCGCTTCTCGTACGCGCTGTCCACGCCCTGGGCGATGTCGGGTGACTGGGCCCCGATGGACACCGACACCCCGCACGAGGCGCCGTCGAAGCCCTTGGCCGACGAGTCGTAGCCGATGTCCAGGACGGTCTTGCGGACGATTCCGGGGATGTCCGCGTAGGCGGAGGTGGTCACCTCCCCGGCGACGTGGACCTGGCCCGTGGTGATCAGGGTCTCCACCGCCACCCGAGAGGCCGGGTCCTCGCGCAGGAGGGCGTCCAGGACGGCGTCACTGACCTGGTCGGCGATCTTGTCGGGGTGGCCTTCGGTGACGGACTCGGAAGTGAAGAGCCGGGTTGCCATGTCTCTCCTAGGCGTGAGCGGTCGTGGTCCAACGTGCCGCCCGTGTCCGGGCGGTCGGCAGGCTCGCCGGGGGCGGCTGCGAGATCCGTGCGAAGCCGGCGACGGTGGCCGGGCGGGCGGCGGCAGGAACCGAGGACCCGGCCCAGGCCGCGCGTGTGCGGCGCCCCGAGGAGCTGCCGGTCCTGGGTCGGTCCGGTCGTCGGCGGGGGCGGGACGTGGGCGTCCGGCCGGCCGTACCGGGACACGTGACGCGGGCCCGGCCGGGAAGCATCCCCAGCAGCACCGGACGGCGCCGGGTCCGTATGTGTGCTGTCCTTCCCTGGCGGGTCTGCGGCGGGCACCAGGGTGGCTCTCGCCCGTCGAGGGCGGGTGGAGGACCGCTCGACGTCGCGGGCTCGGGTTCGAGGACGCTCGTACGAGTCCTCGAACCACGCCCTGTCACATCGCCGGCAGGCGCGACGGCCCTGACACGGGCGAGGGTGAGCAGGGCGGCGGTGACGGCGGACGATGTGTGCGCCCCCTCGGCGTGCCGCGCCCCGGTGGCCTTGTCGCCGCGCCCTCGGCGTATGGCGTCACGTATGGGCCCGAGTTCGGTGGCCTTGTTCCCCCGCCGCCCGGCCGGCTCGCCGTCCAGGGCAGTCATGGATTTCTCCTTGCGGCCGTCGTCATGAACTCCCGGCCGGCCTCCGCCAGGTGGCTCGAAGCCGGTCGGAGCGCTGGAACGCCCGCAGCGCAGGCTCTCCACCGCCCTGCGAGCACCTGTCGAGGGCACGGCGGGATGCTCAGGCATGAGCTGCGACGCGGACGGACACGAGCCCTCGCGGAGCCCCGGACCGCCCGTCGGCGCCCACATCCCCCGATGGGCACCGGCGGGCCTTCTTCCTGCCCGCTGCCGGTTCGGTCGGTCGGTGTGATCAGCAGCGGTAGTGGTGCGGTGCAGACGAGACGAAGGGACACACCAACGGTGAACAGCACGTGGTTCCGGCGCTTCACCACGGCCGCGGGGGATGGGCCGCGGCTCGTGTGCTTCCCGCATGCCGGGGGCTCCGCGACGGCGTACATGCAGCTGGCGCGTACCCTGCCTGCGACCTTCGACGTGGTGTCCGTTCAGTACCCAGGGCGCCAGGACCGGTACCTCGAGGCGCCGTTCACGGCCCTGGCCCCGCTTGTCGAGGCAGTGGCCGAGGCGCTGGCCGAGGAGCTGGCCGAGGACTCCGGACGGCCGTACGCCCTGTTCGGCCACAGCATGGGTGCGCTCGTCGCATTCGAGACGGCCCTGCTGCTCACCCAGGGTGAACTGCCCGGCCCCCAGCGGCTGTTCCTCTCCGGCCGGGGCGGGCCCGGCACCCGGGCCCGCGCCCGATACGACCTGTTCGACGACGCCGACGTGCTGGCCGACGTGCGGGGGCTCGGGGGCACCAACCAGGCCATGCTCGACGATCCTGAGGTCCTGGAGATGGTGCTGCCGGCGCTGCGCGCCGACTACCAGGCTCTGGGCACGTACACCTGGCGCGGTGGAGAGCCGCTCGCCGCTCCGATAACCGCCCTGGTCGGGGACCGCGACCCCATGGTGACGGTCCGGGAGGCCCGGACATGGCAGGAGCACACCACCGGCGGCTTCGATCTGAAGGTCTTCCCCGGCGGCCACTTCTACCTCGTCGACCACATCGGCCAGGTCGCCGCAGCCGTCACCGACGGGCTGCTCGCCGGCACCGCCGCTCCCTGAGCAGCCGGGCAGCACAGCGAAGACCGTCCCGCCCCCGCCCCGCCCGGGCGGAGGTGATGCAACGAAGTCAGAGGGCACGAGGGCACGATGCAACGAGGGGGAAACGACGTGGGAAACACCGGTATCGACACGGACGTCGTCATCGCGGGCGCCGGGCCGACGGGCCTGATGCTCGCCTGCGAGCTACGGCTGGCGAACGTCGACGTGGTGGTCGTCGAGCGGCTCGCGGAGCGGACGGGCGAGTCGCGGGCCGGCGGGATACATTCCCGCACCCTGGAGGTGCTGGACCAGCGCGGAATCCTGGATCGCTTCCTGGCGGCCGGCGAACTGCAGCCGGTGGGCCATTTCTCCGGCCTTTATCTGGAATTCGACGAGTCGGAATCCAGGCACGCCTACCCGCTGATGATCCTGCAGTCCGACATCGAGCGGCTGCTGGAGGAGTGGGCCGCGGAGCTTGGCGTGCGGGTGCGCAGGTCGTCCGAGGTGAGCGGGATCCACCAGGACGAGGCCGGCGTGACGGTCGAACTGCGTACACAGGAGGCGGCACCTGCGACGCTGCGTGCCCGCTACCTCGTGGGCTGTGACGGCGGACGCAGCACGGTGCGCAAGCTGGCGGGCATCGACTTCCCCGGCACCGAGGCCACCATGACCGCGCTGATCGGCGACGTCGAACTGCCGGATCTGCCCGAGGACTACGTCTGGGTGCGGCGCTGCACGGGCGGCGACTACTCGGCGATCGCCTTCGAGCCGGGCTGGTACCGGGTGATCGCCTCCGAGTACGACCACGTCGCGGACCGCGACGCACCCGCGACGTTCGAGCAGCTCCGGGAGTCACTGGTCCGGCTCGCGGGCACCGACTTCGGCATGCACAGCCCGCGGTGGGTCTCCCGGTTCAACGACGCCGCACGGCAGGCCGCCCAGTACCGGGCGGGCCGGGTGCTGCTCGCGGGCGACGCGGCGCACATCCACTTCCCGGCCGGCGGGCAAGGGCTGAACATGGGCGTACAGGACGCGGTCAACCTCGGCTGGAAGCTCGCCTCGGTGGTGCGCGGCCAGGCTCCGGAGAGTCTGCTGGACAGCTACCACGCCGAGCGCCACCCCGTCGGGGAGCGCGTTCTGCACAACACCCGGGCGCAGTCGGCCCTGGCCCGCCCCGGCGCCCAGACGGACGCACTGCGCGAGGTGTTCGGCTCGCTCCTCGTGTTCGACGACGTCAACCGGCATCTGTGCGGCATGCTCACCGCACTGGACATCCGGTACCCCGTCGACGGTGACCATCCGCTGGCGGGCCGCCGGGTCCCCGACGCAGACCTCAAGACGCCTGACGGCGCCACCCGCGTCCACGAGTTGCTGCACGCCGCTCGCCCCGTGCTGCTCGACCTGCGCGGCAGCGCCGAGGTGGCGGCGGTCGCGAAGGCGTGGGCCGATCGCGTCGACCTCGTCGAGGGCCGGAGCGAGGACGACCGCTGGGCCGTCCCGGCCGTCGGTGAGATCCCCGCTCCTGCCGCGCTCCTGATCCGCCCCGACGGCCATGTCGCCTGGGCGGCGGCCGCCGACGGCGCGCCCGGCACTTCCGCACTGCGGACCGCCCTCACCACCTGGTTCGGCCCGGCCCTGCAGAAATGAGGCACGACCCGAAATGACCGTTTCGTGAGATTCCTTTACCGATCCCGGATTCAGGCTTTTCAGCTCAGCGGGAGAACTTCGCACTTGAACTCTTCTCGCTGTCCCGTCGACGGGACAAAATACCTTGAATGGCGGCGACGAATGCGTGGCGATTCTCGTTTGTTTGCGCTGCCTCTATGCCGTGGTGTCGGCCAGACGGTTAAAGTCGGGTGCGAGCCTGCATTCCGGCTCGGATTGTGATCTGGTTGGCAATTCTGCTCGTAGACAAACTCGCTTCATTGTCAGAGGGGAAGGTCCTCCGTTGATGTCGCCCACAACACCGTTGCCATGGAGGGTGTACGAATGACCGAGCAGCTGATCGAGCTGATGCTGCAGCCCTCGACTCGAACCCAGGAAAGCCCCATCGAGCCGTCCCCGGCATGGCGGGAACTGCAGGAGTCCGCGCCGGTTCACCGGGTGAAACTGCCGGACGGCCACTATGCCTGGATAGTCACCGAATACCAGCTGATACGGAAAGTGCTGGCCGATCACAAGCGGTTCAGTGCTCGCTACGAGCTGTGGCACCTTCCCTTCCCGTTCGTCGAGGAGGGGGGCACCCTGCCGCCGGCGACGGTCGGTGACCCTTCGGGGATCGACCCGCCGCACCACACCCGGATCCGCCAGGCCGTGACCGGTCTGTTCACCGTCCGGCGCATGCGGCAGCTGACCGAACGCATCGAGAAGATGACGATCGAGCATCTGGACGCCATGGAGAAGCTGACTCCGCCGGTGGACCTGGTGAAGGTGTTCGCGGAGGCCATTCCGTCGCTGACGATCTGCGAACTGCTTGCCGTACCGGAGGACCGCCGCGACGAATTCCTCAAGCAGGCCCGGACCGTGATGAGCTGGGACGTCAGCCTCGAGGAGCGGGGCGCCGCCCACACAGCGGTCCACGACTACCTCCGCAGCCTGGTCGTGGAGAAGCGGGCGAACCCGACGGACGACATGCTGAGCGACCTGGCCGCCACGGAGCTGACCCTCGACGAGATCGCGGGATTCTGCGCGTTCCTGCTGGGCGCCGGGATGGACACGACGTCCAACATGATCGCGACCGGCATGCTCGTGCTGTTCTCCCACCCGGACCAGCTCGCCGCGCTGCGGGACGACCTGACCTTGATCGACGCCGCGGTCGAGGAGCTGCTCCGTTACCTGAGCGTGGCGGACATGACGTTCCGGACCGCGCTGGAGGACGTCGAGCTGGGCGGCCAGACCGTCAAGGCGGGGGAAACGCTGGTGTTCTCCCTCGCGGTGGGCAACCGGGACCCCAAGAAGTACCCCGACCCGGATCGGCTCGACCTGCACCGGAAGCCCTCTGGCCACCTGGCCTTCTCCCACGGCGTCCACCAGTGCCTGGGGCAGCAGCTCGCCCGCGTCGAGATGCGGGTCACCATTCCCGCGCTGCTGGAGCGCTTCCCGTCACTACGGCTGGCCGCCGCGGCCGAGGAGATCCCCATGCGCACCCGCGAGAACATCTACGGCGTCTGGAACCTGCCGGTCGCGTGGGAGGTGGAGTAGCGCCGTGAAACTCGTCGTCGACCCAAGCCGCTGCGTCGGTGCCGGCATGTGCGCCCTCATCGCACCCGAGTATTTCGACCAGGATGAGGAAGGGCGAGTAGAACCGCTTCGGACGGTGGATGCCATCGACGAATCCGTCCGCCGCGCTGCGGACTCCTGCCCTTCCGGGGCCGTGAGGGTCATTGTCGAACCTCGACCGGCATCGGACACGGATGCCGAGCACAGCCCCAGGTCGCCCCGATAGACGCGGACAGGCATCGCACGGAACCACGCCGTCGAGCCGCTGCCGCCGGATTGGGCTCGGCCATGCCTGTCTCCACGCTCACGCCGCCGTCCGGGCCCCGGTGCTTTCCGAGGCCTTGACGGCGCAGAACGCCCGGAGGCTGCCGGCGTGGTCGAGCCTGTCGTTCTTGCCCGTGCGGCCTCCCACATGGTGCTTCTTGTGGTGCTTCCTACCGAAGGAGCGGGCGCCGGGGCGGAACCGGCGCAGGCGCACCGCTCGCGGTCGTCGCCGGCCTCGGCGAGCGCCCGGGCGCCCGGCTGGACGCCGAGACCGGGGAAGCCGAGGGGTACGTCAGCGTCCGGGCGCCGAGAGAGGAGCGGACGGCTACGGCCGGGGCGCCGGCGATCTGCAAGGCCCGCTTCGTCTCATGCGGTGGCCGTCGGGACGGCGGTCTGCCCGTCGTCCCTCTTCGGCTTGCCGGTGCCGTCCGAGGTCGTTTCGGCTCTGGTGTAGAGGACCTCGCGGCCCTGCTCCGCGGCGCGGATGAGCCCCTCGCTGACGAAGTCGAGGAAGCGGGCGGCATTCTCGAGACGGGTGGCGGCCGGGGTGCCGCGGCCGAGGATGCCGACGCCCTGGCGTGCGGTCTCGATGAACTGGTCGTTCGCCCGTGCGCTGCGGATCATCGACTGGTACCAGAGATCGTCGTCGACGACGTAGCGCTCGCGGCGGCGTTCGTCACGTTCCCGGCGGACGAGGTCCAGGCTCTCGAGGAACGTGATCGCCTTGGAGATGGACGCCGGGCTGACCGTGAGGCGCTGGGCGAGTTCGGAGGCGGTGAGGCTGCCGGTGTCGGTGGTGTAGAGGCAGCCCAGCACCCGGGCCATCATCTTGGGCAGGCCCGAGGTCATGAAGACGGTGGTGAGGGTCTCCTGGTAGTCGCGCACGGCCTCGGCGTCGCGTCCGTAGCCCTGCGGGAGCGCCTGCGCGTCCCCGGGTACGGCCTGCCTGCGCCGGTGGGTGCGCTGCTGGGTGGCGCGGTGGGCCAGGTCGGCGCGGTAGCCGGTGGGGCCGCCGTTCCGTGTCACCTCACGCGTGATGGTGGAGGTGGGACGGTCGAGACGGCGGGCGATCTCGGCGTAGGCCAGGTTGTCGGCCAGCCCCAGCGCGATCTGCTGGCGCTCCTGTTGGGTGAGCCTGCCTCCCGGCATCACGGCCCCTTCCTGCCCCACGGGTACTCCATGGTGCTGCTCGGTGTTCCTGCCCGGTGTTCCCTGACGCCTCCACCATAGCGTTCATCTTCAATGTATTGCAACGGCTGGCTACTGCGATCGTTGCGTTAAACGAGAAGACGTTGCAACGATTATCTAGCCCTCACCTGCATAGATGCCGCTTCTTAGCAAATGTCTTGTTGCTTCAATCAGGAAAGCAACGTAGCGTTTCCAGTGTTCGGAACAACGATCCGCAAGCACAAGGGAGAGCACGATGCAGAAGTTCGACACCCCCGCCCCGATCTCCGCCGTCCTGGGCATCCCCGCGGGACGCGTCCAGTTCATCGCCGCGGACCGGGCCGACACCACGGTCGAGGTCCTGCCCGCGAACGCCTCGAAGGGCCGCGACGTGAAGGCGGCGGAGCAGACCACGGTCGAATACGCCGACGGAGTCCTGCGGATCGGGAATCCGGCGAAGAACCAGTACTTCGGCCCCTCCGGAGCCGTCGAGGTGACGGTCAAGCTGCCCGCCGGTTCCCGGGTCGAGGCCAAGGCCGCCAGCGCCGAGCTCCGGACCGTCGGCCGCCTCGGCGACGTCGACTTCGAAGGCGCGTACCACCAGATCAAGCTGGACGAGGCTGCGAGCGTCCGCCTCACCGCGGTCGACGGCGACGTCGAGGTCGGCCGGCTGGGCGGCCCCGCCGAGATCAGCACCGCGAGGGGCGACATCCGGATCATCGAGGCCACGGGCGGCAAGGTCGTGCTCCGCACCCAGTCCGGCGACATCTCGGTCGGCGCCGCCGCCGGCGTCTCGGCCGCCCTGGACGCCGGCACCAGCCACGGCCGCATCAGCAACGCCCTCAAGAACGACGGCACCGCCGAACTCGACATCCACGCCACCACCCCCAACGGCGACATCACCGCCCGCAGCCTCTGAGGAACAGAACCATGACCAACCTGGCCATCACGGCCAACGGGTTGCGCGAGTCCTACCGCGGCATGGACGCGGGGATTCGACCGGCTGCTCACCGGCGAGGAGAACCCACCATTCAGCAGGTTCTCCTCGCCGCGGCGCCACACCCGGGCGGGGAGGCAGCGTTCACGTCCGGCAGTCGTCCGGCGAAATCGTATGAGACAGAGGTACGGGCCGGCGCTGTGGCGCGCGGGTTTCCTGCCCTGGCGGCCCATGGGGCGACAGCGCACGGTCGGTGTCGGCGAGTTGCCCGCCGTAGCGGCTGTGACACCAAAGATGATCTCCAGCTACGAAACCCTTGCCGGAGCCACGTTCAGACGGAGGATGTCGACGGACATCCTCAGCCTCACCAGGTGACCGGCATGCTCTTGACCCCGGCCATGGAGGCGGTACCGCCCAGCGCGATCTCCTCCTGCGGCACCGCGAGCCGCAGGTTCGGGAAGCGGTTGAGCAGCGCCGGAAGCGCCACCCGCAGCTCGACCCTGGCGAGCTGCTGGCCGATGCACTGGTGGATGCCGTGACTGAAGGCGATCTGGCTGACCGCGTCGCGCCCGATCTCCAGGGTGTCCGGACTCGAGAAGTACTTGGGGTCGCGGTTGGCCTGCGCCAGGGACAGCGTGATGGTCTCGCCCTTGCTGATGAGCGTTCCGTCCAGCTCCACGTCCTCCAGCGCGGTTCGGATGATGACCGGCACGATGGTGAGGTAGCGAAGCAGCTCCTCGACAGCGGATTCGGTCTTGCTCGGATCGGCGCGCAGCGCGGCGAGTTGCTCGGGGTTGTTGAGCAGGGCCCAGGTGCCGAGCGAGATCATGCTCGACGTGGTTTCCAGGCCGGCGCCGAGCAGCATGACGCCGATGTTGGCCAGTTCCTGGTCGGTGAGGTCGCTCTTGGTGAGGCCGCTGAGCATGTCGTCGGTGGGGTTGGCGCGCTTGTCCAGGACGAGTCGGCCGATGTAGGCCTGGAGGTCGGTGATCGCCTTCGTCCAGTCTTCGGCCGAGATGGTCTCGCCGGGCCTGCTGGCGGTGATCACGATCGCGTCGCGCAGGAAGGCTTCCTGGTCCTCGAAGGGGACGCCGAGCATCTCGCAGATCATCGCGGTGGGCACCGGCAGCGAGAAGGCCTCCACCAGGTCGGTCGGGGGGCCGACCCGCTCCATCTCGTCGAGCCGGGCGGCGGTGACCTGTTCGATCCGTTCGGTGAGCTTGCGTATGCGGCGCACGGTGAACTCGCCGGCCAGCAGCCGCCGGTAGCGGTTGTGTTCCGGCGCGTCCATACCAGTGAAGTCACCGGGCTCGGCAGGCGGGTAGGGGCCGACCGTGCCGGTCTCGTAGGGCAGGTGCAGCAGGTCATAGCGGATGCTGAACCGCGGATCGGCGAGGACCGCACGCGACACGTCACGGGTGGTGGTGAGCCAGCCGATGTGCCCGTCGGGATAGGCGAGCCTGCTCAGTGCGGGACGTTCGCGAAGCTCGGCAGGAGGGTCAAACGGACAGCCACCGGGCCGTTCGACCGGCAGGGTGGGGATGTCCGAGCGTTCCGTGGTGTCCATAGCGCAACACTTGCCCACATGACGTGCCATCACAATGCCTTGCCTGCCGCCTTGGCACTGCGTGGCGCCGTTCTGGTAATCGGCCTTGACACGCTCCCTCACGCGTCGATCCCGCTTGGCGGGCCGAGTCGGCTCCACGAGTGGGGACCGGGCCGGAACCCCGCCTGGCCCGGCCGCCGAGCACGCTACCGCGCGACCGACCGTGGGGGACTTCTGTCCTGGCCACAGGACAAAGCCCACTCCAGGTGTACTCAGGCGCGACGAGGATTCGTCCACCGTCCGCAGTGGATCGCGCAGGTGCCGGCCGACGACCTGGGCCCAGTAGCACCCGTTATCGGCACATACCCGGCCAATCCGGCTTGCCGAGTTCGATGTGTCGTACCGGTCCGGAGCGGCCGGGTGCGGATGCCTCAAGGCGGCGGGCCCGTGCGGGGCGGTGCCGGGCAGGGTGCCGAGTGGTGCCCCGCCGGCAGTTGCCGCGATGCGCCGCTCGTCCGGTGGTGGATGTGTCAGAGAGCGGTGGCCTGCCGGATGATGATGTTGCCGAACGAGTTGCGCGCGTACACCTGCACGACTTCCTCGCCATCCGCCGGCCGGTCAGTGATCTCCATCAGGTTCTGCACGGTGCCGCTCTTGGCGTTGACGTCCAGCCAGGCGGAGTTCCCCGGGTGAATGCCCACCTCCAGCTCACCGTTCGACGTCTCCAGGCGCAGGTCGCCGTTGGACGCGTCGCCGACGCGGACGTTGCCGTTGGCGGTCTTCGCGGTGACCGACCCCCGCGAGCGTTCGACCGTGATGTTGCCGTTGGCGGCCTTCACCTGGATGTCGCCGACGACTTCGCGAACCACACTGTCGCCGTTGGAGTTCTTGATGGCCGCGCTGCCGTCGATCTCACGGACGCGCACGATACCGGTGCTGGTGGTGATGTCCGCCCTGCCCGCCACGTGGTCGACGGTGATGTTGCCGCCGGAAGTCCGCAGCCGCACCGGGCCGGCCTTTTCCAGTTGCAGGTCGCCGACGGACGTCTTCAGGTCGCACTCGCCCAGCTCGCCGCTGCCGAGGAACCGGGCCACGCTCGCGGTGCCGTGCAGCTGGGAGCCGGTGGGCACCTCGATGGTCACGTCGATCGACGGGTTGCCGCTGAACGGGGTGTACATCCGCAGCCCCCTAGGCGCCTTGACGGTAAGGCTGCCACCGGCGAAGTCGACCGCGGTCTCCTCGGCGGCGCGCACGTCGTCCTTCTTGGAGCTGTCAGTCGGCCGGACCTCGACGACGGTGTCCGTGCGGTCCGAGGCGATGATCTCGATGTCGCCGAGGAAGACGTGGACGTTGACGGTGATCGGGCTCGGCGATTCGAACGCAGGCACAACTCTCTCCCCTTGTGAGCGTTTGCGTGTGGGGTCCGGCGGGCCGGGTCAGCGGACCCAGCCGGTGAACTGCTGGCCGCCGACGCGACCCCGGGTGACGGGCGGAGGAGCAGCACCGCTGTCCAGGGCGGCCGCGGCGGCGCGCCCCAGCCAGACGTTGACGGAGAGCTTCTCCCTGGCCGCGGCTTCTTCGATGCGCGCCTTCAACTGTTCGGACAGGCGCACGTTGATCCTGGCCATGGCGCCGTCCTGCGCGTCGACGACGGGCGGTGCGACATGGGGTACGGACGGGGCGGAGCGGGCGAAGGAATCGTCGGTCGGGGGCGGGACGACGATGAAGTCGGGCTCGCGACCGCGCAGGCGCAGTTCCACTGAGCCGGGCGCGAGATCCCTGGTGATCTCGTCGGCCGCTGCCGAGAGGGCCTCCAGCAGCATGAGCCGCACGGCCGAGCCCAGTGGCCTGACAAGGCGCTCGGCGAGCACGCGGGCGTCCTCGCCACCCGCTTCGGCGGCCACCGCCAGTTCGGCACTGAGCTGGGAGATGTACGGCGCAAGGTCCATGGCGCAAGCATGGCGCTCACCTGGTGCCAAGCCAACACATGAATGGCGCAGTCGGTGTGTTCGCAGCGGGCCCGCCGGCGAGCGCTCACTGAGGCCCACCTGGTACACGCCGGCGCGGGATTCGACAACGGCACTCCAGCCGAACACGAGGATTCCGAGAGAGCCTGAACACACGTCAAGGTGGCGAACCGCCCACTCGATGGGCTGTCAGCCACGGAGGAAGCCGGTGGGTCCGTCGGCGCGTGGGTGACGGCACGGTCGGTCCCTCGCCCCGGGACGGTACACGACACGAGCGCGCCGTCGAGGCGTGCGACGGAAGGACGGCACGATCCCATGACTACAGCCACCGTGGCCCCCGACACTCCTTGGATACGCCGGTACCAGCACGCAGAACCCGGCGCCGCCCAGCTCGTCTGCCTTCCGCACGCCGGTGGCAGTGCGCCTTTCTTCCTCCCGGTGGCCCGCGGTCTCGCCGGCCGGTGTGAGGTGCTGGCGATCCAGTACCCCGGACGGCACGAGCGGTTGATGGAACCACTGCTGGACTCGGTCGATGAGCTGGCCGATCAGCTCTTCCCCGTGCTGCGGCGGCAGACCCGAGGTCCGATCGCCCTGTTCGGGCACAGCCTGGGCGCGACCGTCGCCTTCGAACTGGCCCGCCGCTTCGAGGCCTCCGGAACGGTGCCCACCGCGCTCTTCGTCTCGGCCCGCACCGCGCCTTCCCGCCAGCCGGCCACTGCGGTTCACCTCGGCACGGACGCCGAGCTGATCGCCCGGATGCGCTCGCTGGGCGGCACGGACGAGGAAATCCTCGCGGACGAGGCCTTGCTGCGTCTGGCTCTGCCCATCGTCCGCAACGACTACAAGGCCGCCGAGACCTACCGATACCGCGCCGGCCGGCCCCTGAGCTGCCCCGTGCACGCGCTCATCGGCCGCGACGACCAGGGGGTCACCGAGGACGACGCGCGCGCCTGGGCCGACCACACCACGGGATCCTTCGCTCTGCACACCTACAGCGGCGGACACTTCTACCTCGTCGACCACCAGGAGGAGGTCCTCGGGGCCATCGCCGGGCAACTCCTTCCGGCCTGACGCCGCACGTTCGGACCTCACACACCCCCAGGGCGGGAACCGGCTCAGATCCCGGTTCCCGCCCTGGCCCGCGCTCCGGCTCCCGCGACAGCCCGGGAGTCAGAGGACCGCGCCCTCCTTGGTCCTCCTGCGCAAGGTCGGCCTGCTCGACCGGCTGAGGTCCGCCCACATGTCCGACAGACCGCTGATGGTGCGCGCCGCGAACAACGTGCGGATGGACACCTCCTGGTTCAGCTCCGCCCGGATCAGACCGACCAGCCTGATCGCCCGCAGCGAGTTGCCACCGAGGTCGAAGAAGTCCTGGTCGATGCCCACCCGGTCGAGCTCGAGCACGTCGGCGAACGCCGTGGCCAGCACCCGCTCGGTGTCGTTGCGCGGTGCCCGGTACGTGTCCTCGTCGAACTCCGGCTCCGGCAGCGACGCCCGGTCCACTTTCCCGTCGGCCGTGACCGGCAGGCGCTCCAGCACCACGAACACCGACGGCACCATGACCTCCGGCAACCGCTGCGCGGCGAACCGGCGCAGCTCGTCGCCCGAAACGGCCCGGCCGCCCACGGGGACCGCATAGGCCACCAGCCGCTGCTGCCCGGAGCCGTCCTCCCTGACGGTCACCACCGACTGCACCAGCGCGGTGTACTCGGACAGCACCTCTTCGATCTCGGCCGGCTCGACCCGGACACCACGCACGTCCACCTGGGTGTCGGCCCGCCCCACGTACTCGAGCCGGCCGTCGGTACCCCACCGCACCCGGTCTCCGGTGCGATACATGCGTCCGCCCGCCGGACCGAACGGGCAGGGCACGAACCGCTCCGCGGTCTGCCCGGGGCGCCCGCGATAACCGCGCGCCACGCCGGCCCCGGCCACGTACAGCTCTCCGGTCACTCCCGCGGGGACCGGTGCCAGCCCCGGTCCCAGCACGTAGAGGGCGGTGTTGTCCGTCGGCCGGCCCACCGCGCCCGCGTGGTGGGCCGGCTCATCCGCCGCCGAGCGGTGACACGCGGCGGACACCGTCGTTTCGGTCGGACCGTGACCGCTGACGATCGTCAGGTCGGGGCAGGCCTCCCGGACCCGGCGCAGCGCGGCCGCGGGCACGCGGTCACCACCGGTCCACACCTCGCGCAACCCGGCCAGGCACTCGGGGCGCTGCGCCGCGATCGCCGAGAACAGGCCCGCGGGCAGCCACACCGTGGAGAGGTCGTGCGCCGCCCGCGCCTCGGTCAGCGCGTCGATGCCGAGCTGTCCCGGAGGGGCCACGACCACCCGGCCGCCGTTCAGCAGAGCCACCCACACTTCGAGGGCGAGCGCGTCGGAGGTGTGCGGCGCATGCCACAGCACACTGCCGCGGCCGCCTTCCCGCCAGTGGCGATCCATGACGAGCCGCACCATGTTCCGGTTCGTCACAGCGACTTCTGTGGCCGCGCCGGTCGTTGCCGAGCCGTACATCACGGCCAGCAGACTGTCCTGATGCGACGGGACCGGAACCCGGGGCACGCCGTTGCTGTCGTCGTCGGCGGTGTCCGACCGGATGTCGTCGAACACCATCACCGGCACATCCAGGTCGGCAAAGAGCACGTCGGCTGTCGCCGCATCGGTGAGCAGTACGCCCGCCGAAGCGTCGCCGACCTGCGATCTGATCCGCTCCGCCGGGAACGCCGGGTCGACCGGCAGGTAGGCTCCGCCCGCCTTCACCACCCCCAGCAGGGCGACGAGCAGGTCCACCGACCGGGGCATCGCCACCGCCACGACCGTCTCGGGTCCGACGTGCCGCCGTCGCAGCGCCTCGGCCAGGCGGCCGGACCGCTCGTCCAGTTCCCGGTACGAGACCGCCGAGTCGCCGGACACGATGGCAACGGCCTCGGGATCCCGCTCCACCTGTCGGGCGAACAGCTCCGCCACCGTCGCCGTCGGCACCGGTACGTCCGTGTCGTTCGGCGCCGTCAGCACCCGGTCCCGCTCGGCACCGCTCACCACGTCCAGCGCACCGACCGGTTGCGCGCCGGCGGCCACCACAGCACGGATGTACGCGATCAGCTCCTCGCCGATGAAGCGCAGCTCCGCGCGGTGGTACAGGCTCGCTGGAGCGTCGAGCCGGATGAAGAGGTCGCTGTCGGGGCTCCCGTCGGTGTAGACGCCGATCGACAGTTCTTCGAAGGTCCCGGTCGTCGCGCCGGAGTAGCGCGCCGGGCTGTCGGCGAAGTGGAGTTGCTCCGCGAACTCGACGACGTTGATGACGGCACCGTAACTGCCGCGGCCGCTCATGACGGTTCCGCTCGCACGCTGGATGTCCGAGTAGTGACAGGCGGCGTGACCGAAGATCTCGTACGTCTCGTCGACGAGCGTGTCGGCGATCTCGGCGAAGGTCGCACCGAGCGGAACCCTCGCCCGCACCGGCACCACGTTCACCGCCAGCCCGGGCGTCCTGCTCGCCACCCCGACCCGATTACCCACGGCCAGCGAGAGGAGGAACTCCGGACGATCGCAGCGGTGCCGGAAGAACACCGCGGCGGCCGCGGTCAGCAACTGCGACATCCACAGGCCCGTGGACTTCGCGGCCTCGGTCCACACGTCCGCCTCGGCGCGCGGGACGGTCAGCGTGCGGCTCACCATGCCGATGGTCTCGGCCACCTCCGACCAGCGGTCGGCGCTGCTCATCGGTTCGCAGAGGGCGGACCGCATCGAGTCGGACAGGGCGACGCGCGGAACCTGTGCGGGCGCGGGCGCGTCCGTCAGGTAGTCGCGCCAGAACTCAGTGTCCTCGGTGAACTTCTGGGAGGCGAGGTAGTCCACCGCCTCGGTTGCGAACGACTCGGCATCCCACGGGTGCGGCAGCTGCGGTACCTGCTCCCCGCGCACCAGCGCCGTGTACACCTCGGCGAGGCGCTTCGACAGCAGGCCACCCGCGCCGAACCCGTCCGATATGAGGTGGTGGTAGGCGATCACCAGGAGAGTGCGAGTCGCCGAGAGCTTGACCACACCGAGGCGGAACAGCAGATCCCGCGCCAGGTCGAAGGGCTGTCGCACCATCTCGGCCAGGGCTTCGCGCGCCGCCTGCTCGGGGTCGGCCTCGGCACTGAGATCGAGGAAGAACGGCCGCCAGTCCCCCAGTTCCCGGGGAACGAGGCGCAGTCCGCTGCCGTCGTCGACGAAGTTGACGCGCAGCACCTCCGCCTCGCCCATCACGTGCAGGAACGCGGACTCCATGACCGCCGCGTCCAGCTCACCGTCCACATCCCACATGGTCAGCGCATGGTTCGGCGTGTCAGGAGCCATTTGCTGCGCCCGCCACATCCCTTCATGCGCAGACGACGCACCGAACGTACGCACACAGATCAACCCCTCAGCAAAACAGTCAGCCGTTCAAGACAACTTGGTGCAATGGAGCGCCCAAAACGCAGTGAGATCACTGCGGGCCACGCCCTGCCAGCGCGGACGTGATGTGCTCGGCCATCAGCCTCGGTGTCGGGTACCGAAGCACCGTGTTCGCCCTCAGCTTGAGTCCGGTCGAGGCGGTCAGGCGTTTGCTCAGCTCCGACGACAGCATCGAGTCGAATCCCAATTTCATGAACTCGTCGTCGGGGTTGAGCTCGTCACCGCTGGAGTATCCGAGCACGACGGCGACCCTCTCGATGACGTGGTCGAGGACGAGTGCCTGCGCGTCATTGCCGGGGAGGGCCGAGATCCTGTCCGCCAGGGGGACGAGGCCGTCGTCGCCTGCGGGCGGCTCCGTCGAGGGCACCTCCGCCGCAGCCGCTGTGTGCGACGAGTTCAGCCAGTAGCGCCGCCGCTGGAACGCGTACGTCGGAAGGTCCACCCGCCGACGCGTCCTGAACAGGGCGTCCCAGTCCACGGACCCGCCCTGGACGTGAAGCCCGGCCAGCGAGCCGAGCACGGCCTCCACCTCGCCGCGGCCCCGCCGCGAGGACGACAGGACCAGCGCGTCGTCCACGTCCTCGACTATCTCCTGCACCGGGGCGGTCAGCACCGGGTGCGGGCTCATCTCGATGAACACCCGGAAGCCGTCCTCGGCCAGGCGCCGGACGGACGTTTCGAAAAGGACCTTCTCTCGCAGGTTGTTGTACCAGTAGTCGGCATCCAGGCCCGCGGTGTCGATTGTTTCGCCGTGCAGGGTCGAATAGAAGGGCAGGGTCGACGTCTTCGGGTTCACGTCGGACAGCGAGCCGATCACCTGGTCGCGCACCCGGGTCACCTGGTGGGAATGGGAGGCGTATTCGACCGATATCCTCCGGGCCTGGGCACCGTCGGCCTTCATCTTCTCGACGAATTCGTCGAGTGCGTCCGGTTCCCCGGAAACCACCACGGAGCGGGGTCCGTTGACCACCGCGACGCTGACCCGGTCGTTCCACGGAGCCAGTCGCTCCTCCACGACCTCTGCGGACTCCGCCACCGACGCCATCCCGCCGTGACCGATCAAATCCACCAGCGCCTTGCTGCGCAGCGCCACGATCTTGGTGGCGTCTCTGAGGGACAGCGCACCGCCTACGTAGGCGGCGGCTATCTCGCCCTGGCTGTGGCCGACCACCGCGGCCGGCTCCACACCCCAGGACCGCCACAGGGCGGCCAGGGACACCATCACCGAGAACAGCGCCGGCTGCACGACGTCCACCCGCTCCAGGGTCGGCGCCCCTTCCACGCCGCGCACCACATCGAGCAGCGACCAGTCGACCCACTCGGCCAGTGCGGCCGCACACGCGTCGAGGCTCTGCGCGAAGACCGGGAAGGCGTCGTACAGCTCCCGGCCCATACCGACCCACTGCGAGCCCTGCCCCGGGAACATGAAGGCGACGCCACCGAGGTTCCCGGCAGCGCCACGGACCACCCCGGCGGACTCCGCACCGGCACTCAACGACGTCAGGCCGCGCATCAGGTCGTCCCGACCGCGGCCCAGGACCACCGCGCGGTGCTCGAACCGCGAGCGGCTCGACACCAGCGACCAGCCGGCATCGGCGATGTCCAGGTCCGCGTCGGCGGCGACAAGGTCGCGCAGCTTGCCCGCCTGCTGCTCCAGGGCCTTCGCGCTCTTGCCCGACACCACCCACGGCACCAGGCCGCCGACGACGCCCGCGTCCGGGCCGTGCTCCTGCTCCTGTGTCGGGGCCTCTTCCAGGATCACGTGCGCGTTGGTACCGCTGACTCCGAACGACGACACACCGGCCCGCCGCGGACCGTCGGCGCGGGTCCACTCACGGCCCTCCACCAGCAGTTCGACCCCGCCCGAGGACCAGTCCACGTGCCGCGAGGGTGCATCCACGTGCAGGGTCTTCGGGAGGTACCCGTGCCGCATGGCCATCACTGCCTTGATGACCCCGCCGACTCCGGCGGCGGCCTGGGCGTGACCCAGGTTCGACTTGAGGGATCCCAGCCAGAGCGGCCTGCCCTCGGGCCGGTCCTTCCCGTAGGTCGCCAGCAGGGCGTCTGCCTCGATGGGATCTCCCAGTACGGTTCCGGTGCCGTGGGCCTCGACCAGGTCCACCTCGGCGGCCGAGACCCCCGCGTTCGCCAGTGCTGTGCGGATCACCTTCTGCTGGGCGCGGCCGTTGGGAGCGGTCAGCCCGTTGCTGGCCCCGTCCTGATTCACCGCGGAACCGCGCACGACAGCGAGCACCGGGTGGCCGCTTCGGCGGGCGTCGGACAGCCGCTCCAGCAGCAGCACGCCCACCCCCTCGGCCCAGCCGGTTCCATCGGCTCCGTCCGCGAAGGCCTTGCACCGGCCGTCGGCCGACAAAGCGCCCTGCCGGGCGAACTCCACGAAGGCCGCGGGCGTCGACATCACCAGTGCCCCGCCTGCCAGCGCGAGCGAGCACTCGCCCGCACGCAGCGACTGCACCGCCATGTGCAGGGCCACCAGCGACGACGAGCACGCCGTGTCCAAGGACACCGCCGGCCCGGTCAGCCCCAGCTCGTACGCCACCCGGCCGGTCGCGACGCTCAGCGAGCTGCCGTACAGCAGGTAGCCCTCCAGCTCGCTCTGGCCGGCCTCCAGGAAACGCCACCCGTACTCGGACGAACTGACCCCGGAGAAGACGCCGACGTCGGTTCCGCGCACGTCGGCGGGAACGATGCCGGCGCGCTCGAAGGCCTCCCACGACGTCTCAAGGAGCAGGCGGTGGTGGGGATCGACCGCCAGCGCCTCACGCGGACTGATACCGAAGAACTCCGCGTCGAAGCCCGCCGCGTCGGCCAGGAATCCTCCCTGACGCGTGTACGAGGCGCCGACGGCTCCGGGATCCGGGTTGTACACGTCCCGCCATCCACGATCCTCGGGGAAGTCGCCCACGAGGTCCAGGCCGCCGCGGACCGCATCCCACAGGTCCTCGGGCGACGACACGCCTCCCGGGTAGCGGCACGCCATCGACACGACGGCGATCGGCTCGCCACGGCCGGCCTTCAGGGCGTCGTTCTCCTGACGGAGGCGGTCGCGCTCCTCCAGCAGCGTGCGGAGCGCCCGCTGGACCCGGTCCGCGCCGTCCGTCGTGCGATCGGCGGAGTTGGTCATATCGCTCACCTCTTCTCCTCCAGAGCCAGGTCGACCAGTGCTTCCAGGTCCATGTCCGACAGTTCGTCCGCACCGGTGTCCGCGTCCGCCGCCTGTCCGTCGCCGCTCTCCTGGGCCGGGTCGGCGCAGGCCAGAACCAGCTCCAAGATGCCCGCACTGCGCAGGCTGTCGATCGAGACGTTGCGCAGCGCCTCCCGGATCAGCGCGTCCTCGGCGTCCTGGGCCGAGGCCGTGTCCGGTGCCGGACGCAGCAGGCCGTAGAGGTGCTTGCCCAGCTCGCGTGGTGTGGGGTAGCTGAAAACGAGGGTGGAGGGCAGGCGCAGCCCGGTCGAGGAGCTCAGGCGGTTGCAGAGTTCGACCGCCGTCAGCGAGTCGAATCCGAGCTGGGTGAACGCCTGGTCGACGTCGACGCCCGCGCTGGAGGTGTGTCCGAGCACGACGGCGACCTGCTCGCGGACCCAGCCCAGGACGGCTGTCTGCGCCTCGTCCGTCGGCAGGGTGGCCAGCCTGGCGGGCAGTCCGGCCGAGCCGCCGTCCTTGGCCGTGCTCGCCCTGTTGCGGCGTGGACGGCCGCCCTCGACGAGGTCGCGCAGGAGCAGCGGCAGCTCGTCGCCGCTGTTGTCGCGCAGTGCGGCGACGTCCAGCCGGGCCGGGACGAGGACCGGCTTGCCGCTCGCGCACGCCGAGTCGAACAGGGCCAGTGCCTCGGGGGTCGGCATCGCGGCGATGCCCATCCGCCTCAGCCGGGAGAGATCGGCCTGGTCCAGTTCCCCGGTCATGCCGCTGCTCTGCTCCCACCAGCCCCAGCACAGCGAGGTGCCGGCCAGGCCGGATGCCCTGCGCTGCGCCGCCAGAGCGTCCAGGAAGGCGTTCGCCGCGGCGTAGTTGGCCTGTCCCGCGTTGCCGAGGGTGCCCGCGAGGGCGGAGAACTGGATGAACGCCGACAGGGTGTGGTCCCGGGTCAGCTCGTGCAGGTTGACCGCGCCGCCGGCCTTGGCGCTCAGCACGTGGTCGATGCTCTCGGCGGTCAGCGCCTCGACGGTGCCGTCCGCGAGCACACCCGCCGCATGCACGACCGCGGTCAGCGGGTACCGGCCGGGCAGGTCCGCGAGCAGGTCCGCCACGGCGGCCCGGTCCGCGACATCGCACGCCACGACCCGTACCGCCGCTCCGGCGCCCTCCAGGTCCGCGACCAGCTCGGCCACCCCGTCGGCCGCCGTTCCACGACGGCTCGCCAGCAGCAGGCTCCGTACGCCGTGTTCGGCGACGAGGTGCCGTGCCACGAGCGAACCCACTCCGCCGGTCCCGCCGGTGACCAGCACGGTGCCACCGCCGAGGCCGTCACCCACCTCGAGGACCAGCTTGCCGACGTGGCGGCCCTGGCTCATCTCGCGGAAGGTCCGGCGCGCGTCGCGGATGTCGCGCAGGGAGACCGGGTTCAGCCGCACCCGCCCGTCGGCGAACAGTTCCATGACGGACCGGAACATCTCGTGGATCGCGTCCGGGCCCGCCTCGTAGAGGTCGAAGGCCTCGTAGTCCACTCCGGGGTGGTCGGCCGCCACCTGACGGGGGTCTCGGATGTCCGTCTTCCCCATCTCGACGAAGTGTCCCCCGCCCGGCAGCAGCGTCAGCGAGGCGTCGACGAACGTGTGCGCGAGGGAGTTCAGCACGACGTCCACACCGCGGCCGTCCGAGGAGTGCAGGAACTTCTCGGCGAACTCCAGGTCGCGCGACGACGCCAGGTGCGTCTCCTCCACTCCCAGGCTGCGCAGAACGGGCCACTTGGCCGGGCTCGCGGTGGCGTAGATCTCGGCGCCGACGTGCTTGGCCAGTTGGACGGCGGCCATCCCGACGCCGCCGGCCGCGGCGTGGATGAGGATTCGCTGCCCCTTCTTGAGGTTCGCCACGCGGAAGAGCCCGTGGTAGGCGGTGAGGAAGGTGCACGGCACGGACGCCGCCTCGGCGTAGCTCCACCCGTCGGGGACGGCCACGAGCATGCGGTGGTCCGCCACGGCCGTACGGCCGAAGGCGCCGGTGAAGATGCCGGTCACCCGGTCACCCGGCGCCAGCCGTGTCACGTCGTCCGCCACCTCCAGCACGACTCCGGCGCCCTCACTGCCGAGCCCGGCGTCGATGGCCGTTCGGTCCACCAGCCCCAACGCGATCGTGACGTCCCGGAAGTTGAGCCCCGCGGCCTGCACGGCGATGCGGACCTGACCGCTCGTCAGGGGCGCTTCCACCTCGGGGCACGCCACCCAGGTCAGGTTCTCCAGCGTCCCCTTGCTGGGGATGCCCAGACGGTGGGCGCCGGCCGAGGGCAACTCGATCCGGTGGTCCGCGGGTGAGGCCGCTGTCAGGCGGGGGACGAGGTAAGCGCCGTCGCGCAGCGCCAGTTGGTCCTCGCCGAGGGCGAACACGTCCGGGAAGCGTGCCCAGGACGTCTCCGCGTCGTCGATGTCCACCAGCCGGAACCTGCCGGGGTGCTCGGTCTGGGCGGACCGGATCAGGCCCCACACGGACGCCCCGGCAAGGCTTTCGACGCCCTCGCCCGCACCGGTGTCCACGGCCCGGCGGGTGAGCACGACCAGCGTGGACCGGCCGAGGTGTTCCTCGGAGAGGAACCTCTGTACCCGGTCCAGTATGCGCTTGTCGGTCTCGCCGACCGTGGCGAGCAGATCGGGGCCGGCGGCGACGAAGTCGTCCAGGCACAGGACGATGTGCCGGGGTGCATCCCCCGAGAGGACTTCGCCCATGGACTCGTAGAACACGGCATCTTCCTCGCCCGCCACAAAAAGCCGGGAGGCCAGGCCGCTCTTCGCACCGAGGACGCCCCACTGCCCGCGGTGGGGTTTCCGCTTGCTCTCCTTGGCCGGTCGCCATTGCAGTTCGTACAGCGACTGCTCCTGCCCGCCGCGCGCCGAGCGCACCTGCTCGGCACTGGCCGGCCGGAACGTCAGCGCCCCGACAGATGCGATCCTGCGGCCGTGCTCGTCGGCGATCGCCAGGGACACGACGCCTTCGCCGGCCGGGGAGAGGCGGACCTTCACGGTCGCGCCGCACTGCCCGGTCAGGTCCACGCCGGACCACGAGAAGGGCATCCAGCCCTGCTCGCCCGTCACCTCGATGAGACCGCCGACCATCACCGCGTGCAGGACGGTGTCCATCAGTGCCGGATGCAGTGCGAAGGCGCCGCCGGCCGAGCCCTCGGTGGTGTCCGGCAGTGTGGCGAGGGCGAAGAGGTCGTCACCGTGCCGCCAGACCTCTCGCAACCCGCGGAATGCCGGACCGTAGTCGAAACCCGCGTCCGCGAAGGAGTCGTAGAGACCGTCGAACTCGAGCTGCCGTGCCCCGGCCGGCGGCCACACGGCGAGCGAGCGTGTGTCGTCCGCCGACGTGGCCGTCTGCCCGGTGCCCGGCGCCAGGGTCCCCATCGCGTGCCGGGTCCAGCCGCCCACCGCCGGGCTGTCGTCGCCGGGGCGCGAGTACACGTCCAGGGAGCGGCGTCCCGTCTCGTCCGCCGCGCCGACGACGACCCGTATCTGCACGTCGCCCGAGTCGGGGAGGATCAGGGGGACTTCCAGGGTGAGTTCCTCGACCGCGCCGCACCCGACGTGGTCGCCCACCGACAGCGCCAGGTCCAGGTAGGCCGTGGCCGGTACGACGACCGCACCGAACACCGCGTGATCGGCCAGCCAGCCGTGGGTCCGCAGCGACCACAGGTCGGTGAACACCACCTCGCCGGTGCCGGGGTGGTCCACCACGGCGCCGAGCAGCGGGTGCCCGGGAGCCGACAGACCGGCGGAGGCCACGTCCGCCGACTCCATGCCGGCCAGGAAGTCCAGCCAGTACCGCTGCCGCTGGAACGCGTACGTGGGAAGGTCCACCCGTCGGCGCGTCCCGAACAGGGCGTCCCAGTCCACGGACCCGCCCCGGACGTGCAGCCCGGCCAGCGCGCCGATCAGCGCCTGCCGCCCCGAGCGGTCCCGCCGCGAAGCCGACAGGACCACCGCGTCGTGCACGCCCTCACCGGCGAAGGCCTCCTTGGTGATGCCCGCGAGCGTCGCTCCCGGCCCCACCTCGAGGAACACCTGTGCGCCGGCCGCGCGGGCGCACTCCACCGCGTCGTAGAAGCGAACGGGTTCACGGACGTGGTTCACCCAGTACTCGACGGACGTCAGCTCCTGGAGAGTGGCCTCGCGGCCCAGCCTGGTCGAGACGATCGGTATCGACATCTCGCCCGTGGGGATTTCGTCGAGCGATCCCGCGAACTCGCCCAGGATCGGGTCCATGAGCGGGGAGTGGAACGCGTGGTCGACCGCGAGCAGCTTCGCCGAGATGCCGTCGGCGACGAGCCGGTCGCGGATTTCGTGGACCTGGTCGCGCAGGCCCGAGACCACGACGGACTCCGGGCCGTTGACGGCGGCGACGCCGACGCAGTCGTACTCGCCGAGCAGCGCGCTCACCTGGGCTTGTGAGGCGCGTACGGCCAGCATGGCGCCGCGCTCGGTGACCGTCTGCATGGTCCGTCCACGCGCGGCCACGAGCCTGGTCGCGGTGTCCAGGTCGAGGACTCCGGACACGTGGGCGGCGGCGATCTCGCCGACGGAGTGGCCGATCAGGTGGTCCGGCCGCGGGCAGTACTGCGCGAGGAGCCGGTACAGGCTGACCTGCAGGGTGAACAGCGCCAGCTGCGCGATGTCCGTACGCTCGCGCTGCGCGGGCTCGTCGGTGAGGAGCAGGGGCTTGAGCGCGAAGGGGAGGTGCGCGTCGAAGCGTTCGCAGATCTCCTCGAGGCTCTGCGCGAACACGGGGAAGGCGTCGTACAACTGCTGTGCCACACCGGCCCACTGCGAGCCCTGTCCCGGGAACATGAAGACGGATCCGCCGAGTTCTCCGGCAACGCCGCGCACCACCGCGGCAGACTCCTCGCCGTCGCTCAGCGCCGCCAGAGCGCCGAGCAGTTCGTCCCGGTCGTGCCCCAGTACGACCGCGCGGTGCTCGAACCGTGTCCGGCTCGACACCAACGACCAGCCGGCGTCGGCGATGTCCAGGTCCGCGTCAGCGGCGGCGGCATCACGCAGCTTCCGCGCCTGCGCCCGCAGCGCCTGCTCCGAGCGCGCCGACACGACCCAGGGCACCAGCCCTGCGGCACCGGCCGGCACTTGCTCGGCCGTGTCGGGCGCCGTCTCCTCCTCGGGTGCCTGCTCGAGGATCAGGTGCGCGTTGGTGCCGCTGGCCCCGAAGCTGGAGATGCCTGCCCGCCGGGGCCGTCCCGGTGCGCTGGTCCACTGCCTCGCCTCGGTCAGCAGCTCCACCGCCCCGGCCGACCAGTCCACGTGCGTCGAGGGACGGTCCACGTGCAACGTCTTCGGCAGCACCCCGTGACGCATCGCCATGATCATCTTGATGACGGCGCCGACGCCCCCGGCCGCCTGGGTGTGCCCGATGTTCGACTTCAGCGACCCCAGCCACAGCGGTCTGCCCGGCTCCCGCTCCTGCCCGTAGGTGGCCAGCAGCGCCTGCGCCTCGATGGGGTCGCCCAGCTTCGTGCCGGTCCCGTGCGCCTCCACCACGTCCACATCGCTCGCCTGCACCCGAGCGTTGGCCAGGGCCGCCCGGATCACCCGCTGCTGCGCCGGCCCGTTCGGCGCGGTCAGTCCGTTGGACGCCCCGTCCTGGTTGATGGCCGAGCCGCGGATCACCGCCCAGATCCGGCGCCCATGGCGCCGCGCGTCCGAGAGCCGCTCAAGGACCAGCACCCCGACGCCCTCGGAGAAACCGGTACCGTCCGCCGCGTCCGCGAACGCCTTGCACCGCCCGTCCGCCGACAGGCCCCCCTGCCGCGAGAACTCCCGGAACACCTGCGGCATCGCCATGACGGTGACGCCACCCGCCAGGGCAAGGCCGCATTCGCCCTGCCGCAGCGACTGCACCGCCTGGTGCACCGCCACCAGTGACGAGGAGCACGCGGTGTCGGTCGACACCGCCGGGCCCTCCAGACCCAGCGTGTACGACACGCGACCGGACGCCACGCTCGTCAGGGAACCGATCTGCCCGTAGCCCGAGATGACCTCGGGCGTCGAGAAGTGGTTCCCGTATCCGAAGTACGCGAGCCCGGCGAACACCCCGGTGTTGTTGCCCCGCAGGGTCTCCGGGTCGATACCGGCTCGTTCCAGGGACTCCCACGAGGTCTCCAGGAGCAGCCGCTGCTGCGGGTCGGCGGCCAGCGCCTCGCGCGGGTTGATCCCGAAGAAGTCGGCGTCGAAGTCACCCGCGTCGTACAGGAATCCGCCCTTGCGCGTGTGACAGGTGCCGGGCCGGTCCGGGTCCGGGTCGTACAGGCTCTCCAGGTCCCAGTTGCGGTCGTCGGGGAAGTCCGACACGACGTCCGCGCCCGCCCGCACCAGGTCCCACAGGTCCTCCGGGGACGCCACCCCTCCCGGGAAACGGCAGGCGACACCCACGATCGCAATGGGCTCGGCAGCGGTGTCCGTCAGCTCCTGCAGGCGCTTACGTGTCTCGATCAGCTCGATCGATGTCCGCTTGAGGTAGTCGAGAACCTCGGCGTTGTTGTCGTTTGTCATCGCTTTCCCCTAGCCGAGCTCTTTGTCCAGAAGCGCGAGAAGCTCTCCCGCGGAGGCCGAACCGATCTGGTCGGCGATGCCGGCCGATGCTCCGGCGCTCGCCATCGAACGGACTCGGCCCTGCAGCTCACCGAGCAGAGTGGAAATGGTGGTCCTGTCCTCCGCCGGGAGTTCGAGGAACCCGTCCTCCAGCCGGGCGCCCAGCGCTTCGATCTCCTTGACCAGGTGATCGGCCGGAGATTCCGGGTCAGCACCGGAGTCGGGGGTGATGCTCGCGTTGAGGAACTGCGCGAGGGTGCTCGGGTTCGGATGGTCGAACACGAGCGTGGCGGGCAGCTTCAGGCCGGTCAGCGCCGCCAGCTTGTTCCTCAGTTGCAGCGCCGTGAGCGAATCGATCCCCAGTGTCTTGAACGTCGCAGCGGCACCGATCCGCCCTGTGTCGGCATGGCCGAGGACGATCGCGGTCTGCGTCCTGACGGCATCGAGCAGCACCGCCTCCGCGTCGGCCGGCGGCAGCTTCCTGAGCTGCTGCGCGAGTCCGCTGTCGGTGGACTCCCGGCTCCCCGGACCGCCGGGTCCGGCAGGCGTCCCGGTCAGACCGCGCAGGAGTGGCGAACCCAGGTGGTCGGCCTGCGGCGCGCCCGGAGCCGGGAGGTTCAGCCGCGCGGGCACCAGCACCGGCTCGTCCAGCGCGATCGCCGCGTCGAAGAGCGCGAGCCCCTCCCGCGACGACATCGGCTGCACGCCCTGCCGCTGCAGGCGTACGACGTCCGCGTCGCCGATGTCGGCGACCATCTCGCTGCGTTCGGCCCAAAAGCCCCAGCACAGCGAGCCGGCCGGCAGTCCCACGGCCCGGCGGGCCCCTGCGAGGCCGTTGAGGAACGCGTTGGCCGCCGCGTAGTTGGCCTGTCCCGCCGTCCCGAGCACACTCGCGATCGAGGAGAACAGCACGAATGCGGACAGGTCCAGATGCCGGGTCAGCTCGTGCAGGTGCCAGGCTCCGCGCACCTTCGGCGCGAGCACCGCGTCCACGCGGTCCTCGGTCAGCGCCTCGACGACCCCGTCGTCCAGCACGCCCGCACAGTGGATCACCGCCGTCAACGGATGCTCGGACGGCACCGCGGCGATCAGTTCGGCGACGGCGCCACGGCTCGTCACGTCGCAGGCCACGACGTCGGTGTGCGCCCCGGCCTCGGTCAGTTCCGCCCGCAGCGCTGCCGCGGCCGGGGCCGCCTGCCCCCGCCTGCTGGTCAGCACCAGTCGGCGCACACCGTGCCGCTGGACGAGGTGCCGGGCCAGCATCGCGCCCAGGCCGCTGGTACCTCCCGTGATCAGCACCGTCCCGGACCCGAGAGCGGGCACGTCGGTCGCCCCCTCGAAGGACCCAGGATCGGGGGACGCACCGCGGGCGGGCGCCAGTTGGGGAGTGGTCACCGTGCCGGCCCGGATCTTGAGCTGGGCTTCTCCGGTCTCGGCCGCCGCCGGGACGAGGGCCCACGAACCGGGCCGGCCGTCCGTGTCCACGAGCGTGAACCGGCCCGGGTTCTCGGTCTGCGCGGTGCGCACGAATCCCCAGATCGCGGCCGCCGCGGGGTCGGGGTGGGGAATCTGGTCGTCGTGGAACGCCTCCCGCGTCACGATGACCAGGCGTGAGTCGGAGAACCGGTCCTCGCGAAGCCAGTCCTGCGTCCACCGCAGCACGCGGTGGAGGTTCCGCTCGACGGCGGCGGGTGTGTCACCGCCGTCGCCGCCGTCACGGGCTGCCCGCTCGACGCGGGCGATGACGACTGGCGGTATCTCCCCGTCAAGAGCGGCGAGTTCCTCGAGGTCGGCGAAGACCGCTTCGCCCTGTCCCGGGGACGCGGCGGGTGCGTCGGGCTCCCCCATTGCCTCCGGGACGTCGGAGGTGCCCCCACCCAGCACCGCGTACCGGCCGGTGGCCCGACCGGGCGGGGCCGCGAGGGGAACCCAGTCCACCCGGAAGAGCGAGTCCTGGTGGTCGAAGCTCAGCTCGGTCAGTTTCTCGGCGTCAGCGGGGCGCAGGCTCAGCGATTCGACGCCGCCGACAGGTGTTCCGTTCTGGTCCGCGAGAGTCACGGACAGCGCGTTCTCCCCGGCGGGCGCGAGACGCACACGCAGCGCGGTCGGCTCGGCGCAGAGCACGCGGATGCCCGTGCAGCGGAAGGGCAGCCAGCCTTCGGGCCGGGAGTTGTCGACGATCTGCCCGAGGCCGATGGGGAGCAACGCGGCGTGGAGCAACGCGGGGTGGATCTGGAACCGGCCTTGGCCCGCGCCGTCGAGCGGGGGCAGCTCCACCTCCGCGAACAAGGCGTCGCCCTGGCGCCAGACCTCCTTCAGACCGCGCAGCAGGGGGCCGTGGCTGAACCCGAGGGCGGAGAGTCTGGCGTACTCGTCCTCGAAGGGCACGCTGACCGCGCCCGCGGGAGGCCACGCGGCAAGGTCTTCCTCCGCGCGGGTTCCCTCGACGCGGGACCCGACGACCCCGACGGCGTTGCACGTCCACTCGCCTTCGCCCTCACCCCGTGAGTACACGCTGACCACGCGCTTGCCGTCGACTACGACGCGGATCTCGCGATCGGCCGTCCGGGACAGCACCAGCGGTGTTTCCAGGGTGAGCTCCTCGACGACGTCGCACCCCACCTGGTTGGCCGCCCACACCGCGAGCTCCGCCAGCACCGCTGCCGGCACCAGGACGGCGCCGTGGACCACATGGTCGGCGAGCCACGGGTGGCGCTCCAGCGACAGGCGCCCGCGGCCCGCCACTGCGCCGCGCTCTGCGTCATCGGGCAGATCGATCACGGCATCGAGCAGCGGGTGGTCCGACGTGCTCGCGGTGGTGGTCTCGTTGGGCGTGTTCAGCCAGTAGCGCTGCCGCTGGAAGGCGTACGTGGGCAACTCGACCCACCGGCCCTCCCAGCCCGGGAACGCCGCCTCCCACGACACTGCGACGCCCGCGCGGAAGGCCTCGGCCGCCGACTGCCAGAACCGCGCGAGGCCGCCCTCGCCGCGGCGCAGCGTGCCCACGACAGCGGCCTCGACACCCGCGCTGTCCAGGGTCTCTTCCACGCCGACCGTCAGTATCGGGTGGGCCGACGCCTCGATGAAGCACCGGAAGCCCTGCTCGGCCAGAGCCCGGGTCGCCTCCTCGAAGCGGACCGTGCGGCGCAGGTTGGTGTACCAGTACTCGGCGTTCAATCCCTTCGTGTCCAGCCAGTCGGCCGTCACCGTCGAGAAGAACGGCACCTCGGCCGTACGCGGCTCAAGTCCCCCCAGTACACGGCCCAGTTCCTCGCGGATCGCCTCCACATGAGCGCAGTGCGAGGCGTAGTCCACCGGAACACGGCGGGCCCGCACCTCGTCCGCTTCACAGGCGGCCAGCCACGCGTCCAGCTCGGCCACATCACCCGACACCACAACGGACGAGGGCCCGTTGACCACCGCGACGGACAGCCCGTCCGTCAGGCGCGCACGCACCTCCTCCGCCGGCAGCGCCACCGACGCCATGCCCCCGCGCCCCGACAGCGCGAGGATCGCCTTCGACCGGAGCGCGACCACCTTCGCGGCGTCCTCGATCGACAGGGCACCCGCGACACACGCGGCAGCGATCTCTCCCTGCGAGTGGCCCACGACAGCGGCGGGCTGCACCCCGTACGAGCGCCACACCGCGGCCAACGACACCATCACAGCCCACAGCACGGGCTGCACGACATCCACCCGCTCCAACGCCTCGGCGTCCCCGAGCACGTCGAAGAGGGACCAGTCGACGTACGGCGACAGCGCCTCGGCACACTCCCTCATCCGCCCCGCGAACACCGGGGAGGAGTCGCACAGCTCCCTCCCCATCTCGACCCACTGCGCCCCCTGGCCGGGGAACACGAACACCGTCTTGTCCACCGGCTTCGCGACGCCGGACACCTCGTCGGCAAGGCCGCTCCCGTCACCCGCGGCGACAGCGGCCAGGGCGGCGAGGAGTTCGTTGCGGTCGGCGCCGATCACCACCTGGCGGTGCTCGAACAGCGATCGCGTCGTCACCAGCGAGTACCCCACGCCCGCGAGCGGCAGGTCCGCGTCCGCGGCCACGCTGTCCCGCAGCCGCTGCGCCTGCTCCCGCAGCGCCTGCTCGGACCGCGCCGACAGCACCCACGGCACCGGGCCCGGGGCGCCGGTGGACACCTGGCCGGCGGCGAAGTCCACGGCTTCGCGCGCCGGGGCCTCCTCCCCCTGGGGCGCCGTCTCCTCCTCGGGTGCCTGCTCGAGGATCAGGTGCCCGTTGGTGCCGCTGATCCCGAAAGCGGAGATGCCTGCCCGCCGGGGCCGTCCCGGTGCGCTGGTCCATTGCCTGGCCTCGGTCAGCAGCTTCACCGCCCCGGCCGACCAGTCCACGTGCGTCGAGGGACGGTCCACGTGCAACGTCTTCGGCAGCACCCCGTGACGCATCGCCATGATCATCTTGATGACGGCGCCGACACCCGCGGCCGCCTGGGTGTGCCCGATGTTCGACTTCAGCGACCCCAGCCACAGCGGTCTGCCCGGCTCCCGCTCCTGCCCGTAGGTGGCCAGCAGCGCTTCCGCCTCGATGGGGTCGCCCAGCTTCGTGCCGGTGCCGTGCGCCTCCACCGCGTCCACATCGCTCGCCTGCAGCCCGGCATCGGCCAGCGCCGCCCGGATCACCCGCTGCTGCGCCAGTTCGTTCGGCGCGCTCAAACCGTTGGACGCCCCGTCCTGGTTGATGGCCGAGCCGCGGATCACCGCCCAGATCCGGCGCCCATGGCGCCGCGCGTCCGAGAGCCGCTCAAGGACCAGCACCCCGACGCCCTCGGAGAAACCGGTACCGTCCGCCGCGTCCGCGAACGCCTTGCACCGCCCGTCCGCCGACAGACCCCGCTGCCGGCCGAGCTCCACGAGCAGACCTGGAGTCGGCAGTGCCGCCACCCCGCCGGCCAACGCCAACGTGCACTCCCCGGAACGCAGGGACCGCACGGCCTGGTGGACGGCGACGAGCGACGAGGAGCACGCGGTGTCGGTCGACACCGCCGGGCCCTGCAGACCCAGCGTGTACGCCACCCGGCCCGAGGCCACGCTGGTGTGTGTCCCCGTGAGTGCGAAGCCCTCCGTTTCGCCGGCCGCGCCGCCCATTCGCGGGCCGTAGTCGACGCCGTAGATCCCCGTGAACACCCCGGTCGCCGAACCCCGCAGCCCGGCCGGGTCGATACCCGCCCGTTCCAGCGCTTCCCACGACGTCTCCAGCATCTGCCGCTGCTGGGGATCCATCGCCAACGCCTCGCGTGGACTGATACCGAAGAACCCCGCGTCGAACTCAGCGAGATCGGGCAGGAACCCGCCCGAGCGCGTGTACGTCTTCCCGTGCGCCTCGGGATCCGGGTCGTACACCGCCTCCACGTCCCACCCGCGGTCCTGCGGGAAGGCGCTCATGGCGTCCACACCGTCGGCCACGATCGACCACAGCCCCTCGGGGGACGTCGCCCCGCCCGGGAAGCGACACCCCACACCCACGACCGCGATGGGCTCGCGAGCGGACTCCTCCAGCTCGCGCACGCGCTCGCGCAGCTCCTGCGCGTCGCCGACGGCGCGTCGCAAGTAGGACCGGAGCTTGTCGACTTCCTCCACCTGGGCCTCCCCCATGGTTGCTAAGAAGAACGGGTGCGGCTAGACGTATCCGCGGTCGATCAGTGCGTACAGATCGTCATCACTGCTGCTTTCCAAGCTCGTTTCCTCCACCGGTGCCGGGGCGTCGGTTGTCTCCGGCTCCAGGAGGGAGAAGATGTGGCGAGCGAGTGTCTGGGCGGTGGGGTAGGTGAACGCGACGGTGGCCGGCAGCCGCACTCCGGCCGCCGCGGTGAGCCGGTTGCGCAGCCCCACTGCCATCGAGGAGTCGAAGCCCAGGTCCTTGAACGTCTCGGTCGGCCTCGCCTCGAGATCGGCGCCCGTCACACCCGCGACCTTCACGCTCAGCAGCGCCGCCGCTTCGGCGCACACAAGCGTGAGGACCGATGACTGCGAACCCAGGTCCGCCGCTCTGGTGGCGGTGTCATGGGGTGCCGTCAGCCAGTACCGCTGCCGCTGGAAGGCGTAGGTCGGCAGGTCGATCCGGCGCGGCCGGTCCGCGGCGAGCATCGCTGCCCAGTCCACCGGCACACCACGCACATGCAGTTCGGCCAGTGACGCCAGGACCTTGCTCGCGCTCCCGTCCTCCTTGTGCAGGGTGCCCACCACCACCGACGAGGCCGCCTGCGTGTCG
Organism: Streptomyces sp. TLI_185; assembly: GCF_003814765.1. NCBI lineage: Bacteria > Bacillati > Actinomycetota > Actinomycetes > Kitasatosporales > Streptomycetaceae > Streptomyces > Streptomyces sp. TLI_185. Next base: position 157,218 of record NZ_RKRB01000002.1, on the reverse strand, counting down.
GCGATCTCCTCGATCGCCACCGCGAGCAGGGGGTGCGGACTGACTTCCACGAACAAGCCGGCACGCTCACGTGTCAGGTGTTCGACGATGCGCCTCATGGCGGCTTCGAACCGGACCGGTTCCCGCAGGTTGCGGTACCAGTAGGCCGTGTCCAGCTCCGCGGGGTCGATCAGCCCGCCGGTCACCGTCGAGTAGACCGCAACCGGCGAGGGCACGGGTGTGATGCGGCCCAGCTCCTGCGGAAGCCGGTCCTCGAACCGGTCCATCAGCGGCGAGTGCCCGGGAACGCTCGACGGGATCAACCGTGCGCGAGCGCCGTCGGATTCACAGGCCGCGACCAGCTCCCTCACCGCCGAGGCCTCACCCGAGACCGTCGTCGAGTTCGGTCCGTTGACCGCAGCGATCACGACTCGTGACCCCCACCGCCCCAGCAGCTCCCGCACCCGCGCCTCGGGCAGCAGGATCCCCGCCATGCTGCCCTGCCCGGCGACCGTGGCCAGCATGCGAGAGCGCAGGGCCACGATCTTGGCCCCGTCCGACAGGGTCAGAACGCCCGCGGCACAGGCCGCGGCGATCTCGCCCTGGGAGTGACCGATCACCGCATCCGGTGTCATCCCCAGCGAACGCCACACCGCCGCCAGCGACACCATCACGGCCCACAGCACCGGCTGGACGACCTCCACCCGATCCAGGTCCGCGGCCTCCGGCCCCCCGCACACGGTGTCGACCAACGGCCAGGACACCCACGGCGCCAGCGCACGCGCGCACTCATCGATCGAGCGCGCGAAAACCTCCGACTCCGCGTACAACTGCCTCCCCATACCAATCCACTGCGACCCCTGCCCCGGGAACACGAAGACGACCGGGCCCACCGGCCCCGCGGTCACCCCTCGAACCACCCGCGCCGAAGTCCCGCCCGCCGCCACCGTGTCCAGACCAGCCAGCGCCTGCGCACGATCACTGCTCAGCAGCACCGCCCGGTGCTCGAACAACGATCGCGTCGACACCAGCGAGTGCCCCACGTCGCTCGCCGACAGCGACGCGTCCGCGGCCACGCGGTCCCGCAGCCGCGCCGCCTGCTCCCGCAGAGCCGGCTCCGAGCGTGCCGACAGCACCCACGGCACCACCCCGAAGGCGCCCGCGGAGCGCGGGTCCTCAGCTTCGGCACGGAGTTCCGTCCGCGCTTCGGGGGCCTGTTCGAGGATCACGTGCGCGTTGGTGCCGCCCATCCCGATCGACGACACCCCTGCCCGCCGCGGCCGGCCCGGCTCGCTCGGCCAGGGCCGCGCGGCCCGAAGGACTTCGAAGTCGTCCTGAAAGTCGGTAATGGCCGGGTTCGCGGAGCGGAAGTTGGGATTCGGGACCAGGTGGGCGCGGTCCACGCAGAGCGCGGTCTTCACGAATCCGACGATCCCCGCGGCCGGCTCCAGGTGCCCGACGTTCGCCTTCACCGAGCCGATCGTCAGGGGGCGGCTGCGGCCGGTTTCCCGGAACACCTTGCGCAGACCGGCTATCTCGGCCGGATCGCCGAGCCGTGTGCCGGTGCCGTGGGCCTCGACGTAGTCGACGTCGTCGAACGCAACGGCCGCGCACTTCAGAGCGGACAGTGCGGCTGCCGCCTGCCCGCCGGGGCTGGGGTCCGGCATCCGGGAGGACGCGCCACCGCTGCCTACGCCCCAGCCGCGCACCACCGCGTAGATGTGATCACCGTCGGCGACGGCGAGGTCGAGCCGCTTCAGCAGGACGAACGCCCCGCCCTCTCCCCGGATGAAGCCGCCTGCCCGTTCGTCGAAGGGGAAGCAGCGGCCGTCGGGCGAGAGGGCGCCCAGATTCGCCAGAGCGCCGCCCGCTTCCGGATCGACGATCAGCTCCACGCCGCCCGCGATCGCCATGTCGACCGCGCCGCTGCGTATCCGTTCACACGTCAGCGCCAACGACACGAGTGAGGAGGACTGGCCCGAGTCCGCGCAGAAGCTCATGCCGCGGACGTCGAACAGGCTCGAGATCCGGTTCGCAATCAGCGCACCGCTGGAGCCGAGCGCGGCGTAGTGGTCGTCCTGGTCGCTGCCTGACAGCTTGCGCAGCAGTTCGTACCCGGAGGGCGCGGCGCCGACCACGACATCGATCTCGCGGCCCGCGAGCTCGGTCGCCGGGATGCGGGCGTCCTCGACGGCCTCCCAGGCGAGCTCCAACCCCAGCCTCTGCGCAGGGTCCATGGCGGCCGCTTCCGCCGGCCCCGTTGCGAAGAACCCGGCGTCGAATCCGTCGATGGAGTCGAAGAACGAACCCGAGTTCAAGGTGGCGGCGTCCGGGTGGGACATGTATTTCGAGTTCGCGTCGGCCGCCCGCTGCTCGGGAAACGTTCCGACGGTGGACTTCCCGTCGAGCAACAGGCGCCAGAACTCCGCCAGGTTGTGCACACCGGGAAAGCGGCACGACATCCCGATGACAGCAATATCGGTGGCTGCGCCACTCATGCGCGTTCCCTCCGGTTCCCTCGGTGTACGGCTCTTACGGGCGGCTGCACTGCGCTCACAGCCAACGGGTCAGCAACATCCGCAACTCGTCCGGTGCGTCCATGAAGTCGTAGTGACCGCCGTCGACCACCCGGAATTCGACCGAATCCGCGTACCGGCGCCAGCCCTGCAGGTCGTCGAGGCTCACCTCGGGGTCGTCCCGCCAGTGCAGGACGACGATGGGGCAGTCCACCGCGACCGGCTCGGCCCGCCGGTACGCACCCGCGGCCGCGTGATCACGCAGCAGCACCATGAGGCCCAGATCGACCACGTCCGTCCGCGGCTCGATCCCCCGGCCACGGACGAACGACTCGACCTCGGCACGCAGTTCGGACTCGGTCATGGCGAGCATCCGGTCGCGCGAGGCATCGTGCGGCGCCGGCTGGCCCGACACGAACAGGCAGTCCGGTGTGGGCAGGCCGAGTTCGGCGAGCCTCAGCACGGTCTCGTACGCGGGCAGCGCACCCGCGCAGTGCCCGAAGAACGCGAACGGCCCCTCGATCAGCGGCGCCAGGGATTCGACCAGGCCGGCGGCGAGGTTCTCGTAGGTGCCGTAGTGGGGATGGCCGAGCCGGTTCTCGCGGCCGGGGAACTGCACCGGGCAGATCTCGATGTCGTCGAGGGCGGTCGGCCAGGCGCTGAATGCCGACGCCCCGGACCCGGAGAAGGGAAAGCAGAAGATCCGGGCGGGGTGGTCGGTGGACGGCGGCCGGACGAACCACGGCGACATGACGGTGGGGGAGCCGGATGTCATGGCGTCTTTCGTTTCTGGGCGACGACGGGCAGGTGGGTCATCCCGGCGATGAAGTACGACCGCAGGTGCTGCGGTTCGCCGGCGAGTTCGATCGATCCGAATCGCTGCAGCAGTTCCTCGAAGAAGACGCGCAGGGTCAGCCGGGCCAGCGGTGCGCCGATGCAGAAGTGCGGCCCGAACCCGAACGCGACGTGGCGCTTCGCGTTGCTCCGCGTGATGTCGAACGTGTGCGGGTCGGTGAACCGGGAGGCGTCCCGGTTGGCCGATCCGATCCACGCAACGACCGCCCCACGGGCCGGGATCGTGCCCCCGCCGATCTGGACGTCGTCCACCGCGTACCGCATGAAGTTGCACGCGGGCGATGTCCAGCGCAGCGCTTCCTCGGCCAGGTTCGGGATCAGCGTCGGGTCGGCCTGCGCCTTCTCGAACTGATCGGGCCGCTCGATGAGCGCGTGCACGGCGCCCGAGACGGTGTGCGGTGTCGTCACGTTGGCGCCCAGGAGAATGCTGTAGCCGTCGAGGGCGATCTCCTCGTCGGTCAGCGGGGCGCCTTCCGGGCGGACGCTCATGAGGTGGCTGAGCAGGCTGTCGTCCTCGCCTCCGGTCGCCCGGTGCCGCTTGACCCATTCGGTGACGTAGGTGACCAGTTCGTGGTGGGAGATGGCCAGCGTCGCGGCTTCGCTGCCCTGCTGGAAGTGCGGGTCCGAGGGAGCCGTCACCATCGCGGTCAGCTCAACGAGTTCTTCCCAGTCCTTCTCCGGGATCCCCAGCAGCGGGCCCGTGACGATCGCCGGGAGGAGCAGCGCCCGCTCGGCCAGGTCGAAGGTGTCACCGTCCAGGGCCGGCTCGAGGAAGCGCACGATCGACCGCCGGATCGAGTCCTCCCAGGACTTCACCGTCCGGACGGTGAGCTTGGAGCCGAGCGGCCTGCGGACCTCGGTGTGCCGCGGCGGGTCGGTGGACGTCAGCAGCTTTCCCGCCGCGACGTCGTCCGTCCCGAGGTGGGTGACCACCGTGCCGCGCTCCGAGGTGAACTCCCGGTGGTCGCCGAGCACGCGGCAGACGTCCTCATAGCGGGTCACCGACCAGAACTCCCGGCCGTCCGGGAGGACTTGGTGGTGCAGGGGCGCCTTCGCCCGCATCACGTCCCAGACGGGGTGCGGATCGCCCGAGGTGTAGAGGTCCAGGTCGAACAGGTCGATGTCGGCGAGGTCGATGTCGCACGCGGGACCCGGCGTCAGCCTCACGTCCCGGCCCTCCCCTGCTCTATCAGCTCGGCGACCATGGCCGGGGTACCCGCAAGGTAGAAGTCGCGCACGGAGAGCTTGACGCCGTAATCCTGCAGCACCCGCTCAATGATGTTGATTCCGACGAGTGAATTGCCGCCGAGCGTGAAGAAGTCGTCTTCCGCCCCGACCTCGCGACCGCCGAGGCACTCCTCCCACAGAGCCGAGATTTCCTGAACGAGCGACACCGGCGCACTCGAAGGCGCGGCTTGTCCTTCTGACGCCTCATCCTGTCCACCTCGCTGGTGAACCTGCGGCAACGATGCCATTGCCAGTCTTCCTTCCTCCGCCGAACGGGAGTGCCCGCCCACGCCGTTTCCGGTCCGCGGACCGTCACGCCATCACGACCACGGGCGCCGTTTCAGCTGTCCCGCCGGCGAGACAGATCCTTTGAACGGCCGAAACGAGTGTCTCGGTGATGCCCGGTGCTCGCAGGTCACGTGGGATTGAGAATGGGCCAACGAGTCGGCACGCTAATGCCTTCGCGGGCGCTGTGGTTATGTCCAGCGGTCGGCTCGATCGGTCCTAAAGTGGAATTCGAAATTTTCCCGAGCGGAACTGCCGGAGCATTGGCCCGTATCGGCGACGGCGTGCGCTTTCCCGTCGCCTGGTCAGCACGCCGGCGCTGGCCATTGCCACGACGGGACCCCCGACGCGTCAGCCGCTGGAGGCCCGCCGACCACGCATGGCAAGATCTGTGGGTGCAGATCGGAATGCTTGGTCCGTTCGAGGTTCGCACGATCGGCGGCGCCTGTGCCGACGTGCCGGGCGCGCGGCTGCGCGGGCTGTTGATCGCCCTCGCGCTCAAGCCGGGCAAGGTGGTCCCGAAGGCGACGCTCATCGACTGGATCTGGGGTGAGCTACCGCCCGCCGATGCGACAAACGCCCTGCAGCGCTTGGCCTCCCGGCTGAGGAAGGTGCTCCCCGACGGGGTGGTCGAGGGGCAGACGGACGGCTACCGGTTGACGGTGCAACCCGACGATGTCGACGCCGTACGGTTCGAACGCCTCCTCGCCGCAGGCCAGATCCGCACCACGGACGATCCGCGGCGGGTGCAACTGCTGCGGGAGGCAGTCGCGTTGTGGCGGGGTCCGGCCATGCAGGACGTCGGTCTGCAGAACAGTGCGGCGTTCGACGCGGCGGTTGCCCGGCTCGAAGGGCTGCACCTGACCGCCCTGGAGGATCGGCTCGACGCGGACGTCGGGCTCGGCAACGGCGCGGAGCTGGTCACCGAACTGACCGACCTGGTGGCCGCCCATCCGCTGCGGGAGCGGCTTGCCGCCCTGCTGATGCGTGCCCTCGTCGCGGCCGGGCGCGGCAGCGAGGCGCTGCAGGTGTTCCAGCGCACGAGGGAGGCCCTGGCCGACGCGCTGGGCGTCGACCCGTCGCCGGAGCTGTCCGATCTGAACGTCGCGCTGCTGCGGGGCGAGTTGGGACGGCGCGAGGAGGCCCGGAAGACCAACCTGCGCGCCGAACTCACCAGCTTCGTCGGCAAGACCGCCGACGTCGCCACCATCCGTGAGCTCATCGCCGGACACCGGCTCACCACCCTGATCGGTCCGGGCGGCTCCGGCAAGACCAGGCTGGCCACGGAAACCGCGCGCACGCTGCTCGACGATCTGCCGGACGGGGCCTGGCTGGTGGAGCTGGCGGGCATCGGCCCCGACGATGACCTGGCGCAGTCGACGCTCGCCGGGCTGGGCCTGCGGGACGCGCTGCTCGGCGGGACGCCGAACGCGGAGCCGACGGACCGGCTCATCGCCGCGATCCGCCAGCGGGAGGCGCTGCTGATCCTGGACAACTGCGAGCACGTGATCGAGTCGGCGGCGGCGTTCGCCCATCGCGTGCTCGGGGAGTGCCAGCGGCTGCGGATCCTGGCGACGAGCAGGGAACCGCTCGGAATCACCGGTGAGGCGCTGTGGCCGGTCGAGCCGCTGGCCCTGCCGGACGTGTACCCCAGCCGCGCCGAGATGGAGTCCTCGCCGGCGGTCCAGTTGCTGCGCGACCGGGCCCAGGCGGTGCGCCGGGACCTGGTGGTCGACGCCCGTACGTTGTCGACGATGGTGCGCATCTGCCGGGCACTGGACGGGATGCCGCTGGCGATCGAACTGGCCGCGGCCAGGCTGCGCACGATGTCCGTGGACCAGCTCGCCCACCGGCTCGGTGACCGGTTCCACCTTCTGACCAGCGGCAGCCGGACCGCGTTGCCGCGGCACAAGACGCTGCGTGCGGTGGTCGACTGGAGCTGGGACCTGCTCACCGACGCCGAGCGGATGGTGTTGCGCAGGCTTTCGGTGTTCTCGGGCGGGGCGAGCCTGGAGGCTGCCGAGCGGGTCTGCACCGGCGACGGCGTGGAGCGGGAGCAGGTGCTGGAGTTGCTCACCTCGCTGGCCGAGAAGTCGCTGCTGCGCACATCGGACAACGCCGCCCCGCGCTACCGGATGATCGGCACGATCAAGGAGTACGCGGGGCTCCGGCTGGCGGAGGCGGGGGAATCGGACCTGGCGCGCCAGGCGCACCTGTCCTGCTTCACCGAGCTGACCGAGGCCGCCGAGCCGCGTCTTCGCCGCGCCGAGCAGCTGGAATGGCTGGCCACGCTGGAGGCCGAGCACGACAACATCGGCTCCGCGATGCGGGGCGCGCTCGCGGCCGGCGAGGCGCAGGCGGCGATGCGGCTCGCGGCGGGCGCGGGCTGGTACTGGTGGCTCGGTGGGCACCGGGCCGAGGGCATGGAGCTGATCACCGCGGCCACCGAGCGGCCCTGCGAGGTGACCGACGACATCCGGGCCACGGTCTACGGCCTCGTGGTGATGTTCGTGACCTCCGGGCGGGGCGACGAGCGCCAGGCCGCCGAGTGGATCCACAAGGCCTACCGGTTCAGCCGGCGCAGTCAGTACCGCCACCCGGCACTGGAACTCGTCGGCCCGCTGGAACGCATGCTGCAGGAGCCCGAGGCGATCCTGTCCGCGTTCGAACCGCTACTGGACAGCGAGGACCCCTGGGTGCGCGCGCTGGCCCGGTTGCACCTGGGCAAGATGCGGATCGTGCTCGGCCAGGAGGGGCGGGACGCGGACGCTCACCTGGAGCTGGCTCTCGCCGAGTTCCGTGCGCTCGGCGAGCGGTTCGGGATCTCGTTCGCCCAGACCGAGTTGGCGGACCGGATAGCGGTACGCGGTGAGTTCGCCGACGCGTGCGAGCACTACGAGCAGGCGATCGAGGTCGTCACCGAACTGGGTGCCGCCGAGGACGTCATCCGGATGCGGTCGAAGCAGGCCCAGCTGTACTGGCTGCTGGGCGACCGGGACGCCAGTACGGCCGCCATAGCCGAGGCGCAGCGGTGCGCCGAGCGGGTCGCCTGGCCGGACGCGCTGGCCGAGCTGGCCCTCTCGGAGGCGGAACTCGCCCGGTGGAACGGCGACTTCGAGGAGGCGCACAGGCAGGTCGGGGTCGCGACGGCCATGTTGGGCGAGGAAGCGAAGCAGGCGCACATCCGCGCGGTGACGCACGACCTGCTCGGCTACCTTGCCGAGGATCTCGGCGAGGCCCGTGCGTTCCGGGCCGCGGCCTGTGAGGCGGCGTCCGAGGCGGGGCACGCGCCTCTGATCGCGCAGATGCTCGTCGGGGTCGCGGACCTGGCTTTGCGCCGCGACCAGTACGAGCAGGCCGCGCGGCTGCTCGCGGCGAGCGCGGGCGTGCGCGGGCTGCGGGACCGTTCCCACCCGGACGCGGCCCGCATCGAGGAGACGGCGCGGCTCCGCCTCGGCGACGCGGGGTTCGCCGAGGCGGAGCGGGAGGGGGCCGGAGCGGACTGGTCCCAGTTGGTCGCGGTCACGCTCGCTTCTTGAAGGTGGACACCGCCCACACGTATCCGAGGGCGGTGAGCCCGATGCTCCAGGCGAAGGCGCCGATCACGTGCCCGGTCGACGGTGTGTGGCCGGTCATCAGGCCGCGCAGCGTCTCGATCATCGGCGTGAAGGGCTGGTACTCCGCGAACTGACGGACGCCGTCGCCCATCGAGTCGGCGGGGACGAACGCGCTGCTCAGGAAGGGCAGGATGTTCAGCGGCACGGAGCCCATGCCCGCCGACTCCGGGGTCTTCGCGGCCAGGCCCATGGCGACCGTGAGCCAGCTGGCCGCGAAGCTGATCAGCGCCACCATGCCGAACGCGCCGAGCCAGCCGAGGACGCCCGCGTCGCTGCGGAATCCCATCGCGAAGCCGACGCCGACGATGGCCACGCAGGCGAGCAGGCAGCGCATCGTCGTGGCGACGACGTGACCGGTCAGCACGGCACCGCGAGAGACGTCCATGACCTTGAACCGGTTGATGATGCCCTTGGCCATGTCGCCGTGCACCGACATCGCGGTCGGCCCCAGCCCGTAGGTGATGGCCATCACGGTCAGGCCCGGCACCGCGTAGTCGATGTACTTGCCGCCACCGACGTCGAAGGCGCCACCGAACACCAGGACGAACATGCCCATGATGACGATGGGCAGCAGGACCGCCTGGAACACCGCGGAGGGATTGCGGCCCTGGTGCTTGAAGTTGCGACGCAGCATGATCGCCGAGTCGCCGAGGGACGTGGAGATGGTGCTCATTTGGCGATCGCCTCCGCGGTGGTGGTGCTGGCGTGACCGGTCAGGGCAAAGAAGACGTCGTCGAGGTCCGGCGTGTGCACGGAGAACTCTTCTGCGTTGATCATGTGTTCGTCGAGCCGGTCCAGCACGGCCCGCAGCGACCTCGAACCGCCGTCGCTGGGCACCCGCAGGATCAGTTCCTGCACGTCCCGGGTGGAGCCGGTCAGGATCCGCGCCGCCGCGTCGAGTTCGAAGTGGTCGGCGAACCGGAGCCGGACATGGGTGCCGGGGACCCGGTGCTTCAGCTCATCGGGGGTGCCCTGGGCGACGATGTGGCCTCCGTCGACCACCGCGATCCGGTCGGCGAGCTGGTCGGCCTCCTCGAGGTACTGGGTGGTGAGGAAGATGGTGGTGCCCTCCGCCACCAACTCGCGGACGATCCCCCACATGGTGCGCCGGCTGCGCGGGTCCAGCCCGGTCGTCGGCTCGTCCAGGAAGATGATCTGCGGGTTGCCGACCAGCGTCATCGCCAGGTCCAGCTTCCGGCGCATACCGCCGGAGTAGCTCCCCGCCGTCTTCTCCGCCGACTCGACCAGGTCGAACCGCTCAAGGAGCCGTGTGACCAGGTGGTCAGCGTTGCGCACCCGCTTCAGGTCCGCCATCAGCTGCAGGTTCTCCCGGCCCGTCAGCAGCTCGTCCACCGCGGCGAACTGACCGGTCACGCCGATCAGCGAGCGTACCTGCTTGGTCGCGGTCACCACGTCGTGCCCGGCGACGTGCACCGTGCCGGCGTCGGCCTGCTGCAAGGTCGTCATGATGTTCACCGTCGTCGTCTTGCCCGCCCCGTTCGGGCCGAGCAGCGAGAAGATCGATCCCGCGGCGACCTCGAAGTCGATGCCGTCGAGCACGACTTTTTCCCCGTACGTCTTCCGCAGCCCTGAGACCGCAATCACCGAACTCTTCATGCCTCCACCATTCCAACCGTCGCAGACATCTACCTGTCACCGCCCTGTCACGGCCCCTGACACGGCGTTCCCTCGCATCGCCCCTGGCCAGAGCGCCGTTCGGCGCTCATACGACCGCAGGCGACTAGTGACCGCGGGCGGCTTGCGCCTCGATCACGTCAAGCACGTCCGGGCCGCTGTCGACCAGGTACATGTGATCCCCGGGGAACTCCGTGTAGCTGAACTCGGCCGTGGTCGCCTTCTGCCACTGCTGGGCCTCCTCCGCGGTGACCAGGCCGTCGCGGTCGCCCCGGAGCGAGAGGATCGGCACCGACACCGGATCGTCGGTGCTCGGCACGTAGTTCTCGTGCATCTCGCAGTCGGCCTGCAGCGCGGGGAGGATCAGTTCGCGCATCTCCGGGTGGTCGAGAGCCTCGTGCCGGAACCCCGCGAACTCCTCCACCCGGGCGAGGAACTCCTCGTCCGGGAGCCCCGCCGCCCGCCGCTCCCGCTGGGTCCACGGTCCCGGCGAGCCACTGACGACCAGCCGCTCGACGTGCACGTCGCGCGCGCTCAGCAGATGCACCAGCTCGTAGGCGAGCACCGCGCCCAGGCTGTGCCCGAACAGCACGGTCCGCGCCCCCTCGCCGAGATCCGCGACGACGTCGTCGATCGAGTTCCTGGCCGCTTCGACGACATTGCGGTACGGCGTCTCCAGGATCCGCCGCTCCCTGCCGGGCAGCTCGACCGAGGTCACTCGCCACCGGCCGGCGGACAGATCCCGCCACGGGTGGAAGAACGAAGGACCCGCTCCCGCGAACGGCACGCACAGCAGCGTGGTCCGGTCCTGTTCTCCCTCGGACATGCCGGGTTGCTTCACCCCGACCAACCCCAATCATCCATTCGATGGTTCGTTGAACCGGTTCCGGGATATCGACCGCACGATCTCTCCACTGCGGGTCGCCATGTTCGACAGCAGGGAGGACGACAGCCCGTGTGTGTGCTCGGTGCCGCCTTGCAGGTAGATCCCGGCACTCAGGTCCTCGGTCGTGACCAGCCGGTAGTCGCGCTCGACGCGGTGGCGGTCCTGGTCGTCGCGGGCGCAGTACCCGTCGAGGTCGCCGAGCACCCCTTCGACGGCCATCGCCTCGTACCCGGTGGCACACACGACGACGTCGACGTCCATGTCGTAGGAATGGTCACCCGCCAGCGAGTGGATGGTGATCCGGGTGTCCTCGCCGCTGCGCTTCACGTCGGTGACCCGCGACAGCTCGGCGAACCGGAGCCGCTCGGCGCCCCGCACCTCGTCGTCGTACTGACGCTGGTAGAGACTGCGGATCACTTCGTCGTCGACCACGGAGTAGTTGGTGTTCTTGTGGTACTGCCAGACCTTGTCCTTCGCGAACTCCTCGGCGAAGTAGTAGTCGTCGACCGCGTTCGGGTCGAACACGCGGTTCGCGAACGGCGTGTTGTCGGCGATGCTGTAGCCGTACGACGGGATCACGGCGGTGACCGTGGCGTTCGGGGCGTAGTCGTAGCAGTGGCGGGCGATTTCCGCGGCGCTCTGCCCGGCCCCGACCACCACCACGTTGTTGAGTTGCGCGGCGTCGCAGCGCCGGAACTTCTCCAGGAACTCCGAGCTGTGCCACACGTGCTCGTCCCGGACGAAGTCCTCCGGCATCTTCGGCGCCAGGCCGGTCGCCAGGACGACGTTGCGTGCTTCCACGAACGTCGTTCCGGTGGCCGTTGAGGACACCTGGATCCGGAAGCGGTCGATCGGACCGGCCGGGTCCGATCCCCGCACCGGGGTGACGGCGGTGACCGTGGTGCCGTAGGACACCTGGTCGGTGAAGTTCGCCGCCACCCACTCCAGGTACTGGTGGAACTCCGCGCGCGTCGGAAAGAAGTCGGAGTTGTTGACGAACTGCGGCAGGCGGCCGACCGCGTGCAGGAACGACACGAAGCTGTACCGCGAGGTGGGATTGCGGAACGTCACCAGGTCCTTCAGGAACGAGACCTGCATCTTCGCCGTCGGCAGCAGCATGTTGCGGTGCCAGCCGAAAGACGGCTGGCTCTCGAAGAACCGCGCGGTCAGCGGGGCGGCCTCCTCGCCGGCCCGCTCCTCCAGCGCGATGGCGAGGGACAGGTTCGAGGGCCCGAAACCTATGCCCACCACGTCGTAGACGGATGGTTCAGGAACAGCCATGCCTACACCTCCTTCAGGTACTTCGCCAGCTTGCGGTTGATGACCTCGAAGACTTCGGAAGCCGGCTCAGGCATGTACATGTCGTAGTGGGTGGCGCGGATGTCGTGCACCTCGATGGCACCCCGGACGTACGGCCGCCACAGGTGCGACCACGACCCCTCGGGCTTCAACTCCGCGTTGAAATACAGCACATCGCCACCGAAGACCGGCGACTCGTACTGCGACATGAGGGTCATGTTGTTGGCCAGCACCCGCGACATGGAGTCGAGGAACTGCTCCTGGTTGCCGGTGTTCATGTACTGGCTGAAGAACTCCTCCAGCTCCACTCGGTAGTCCGACCGGCTCCGGCCGGCCAGGATCTTGAACTCGTTCGCCGGCTCGGAGTCCAGGATGGCCAGGAAGGCGACCTCGCGCCCACGCTGTTCGAGCCCCGCCGCGACGGCGTGCCCGAGAGTGCCGCCGTAGGACCAGCCGATCAGGTAGAACGGCCCCTCCGGCTGGACCTTGAGCATCTCGTCGATGTAGTCGTCGACCATCTCCTCCATGGACCCCGGCAGCGCCCCCGAGCCGTCGCAGCCCCGGGCCTGCAGGGCGTAGACCGCCCAGTCCTCCAGGAACGGCAGGAAGCTGAAGTACGCCCAGCTCAGCCCGCCCCCCGTGTGGAAGAACCACAACGGCGGCTTGCCCGTCTCGCTGTTCAGCGGCAGTACGACCGCGAACGGGTCGGCGTGCTCCTCGGGGATGCTGTTGGCGAGCATCAGCGCGGCCAGCTGGCCCACGGTGGGGTACTGGATGATCGTCCGGAGCGGCACGTCGATGTCGAAGTGGCCGCGGATGCGGGCGCTGAGCCGGGTGGCCAGCAGCGAGTGCCCGCCGAGCGCGAAGAAGTCGTCGTCGATGCCGACGCTCGACATGCCGAGCAGCTCGGCGAAGATGGCGCACAGGGTCTGCTCGTGGGGGTTGCGCGGTTCCCGGCTGCCCACGGTGCTCGCGTGGTCCGACGGCAGTGCCCGCCGGTTGAGCTTGCCGTTCGGGGTCAGCGGGATCTCCGACAGCGGGACCACCGCGGTGGGCACCATGTAGTCCGGCAGCCGTCCGCGCAGGTACCCGGTCAGCTCGGCGAGCAGAGGGCCGATGGTCCGGGAGAGCCCGGGGTTGTTGGCCCGCATCCGCCCGGCCACGCCGCTGGGGACGAACGCCCCGGTGACGGTCCGCCGCTCGGGCAGCAGCACCGCGTCGAAGGCGTGGACGACCTCGCCCGACAGGGTGATGACCGCCTCCCGACCGTGCTCACCCGCCCACTGGAGCACTTCCTGCGGGTCGACCGGCCTGCCGGACAGGGACGCCTGGGGAAGCAGGTCGGCCGCGACGGCCGCGACGGCCTCCTCGGCCAGCCGGGCGTTGGGTATCCCGGTCACCCGCACCGGCCCGCCCGCCCGGTCGACGTGGCGCTGGAGGTCGGCGAGGTCGGACACCTCCCGGCCCCATGCGACCGCCGGCACACCGGCCAGGTCGAGCACGTCGGCCGGCTCCTTGTGCAGGATGACCTCGTAGCGGTGCCGGGTCAGCTCGTTGTGGGCCTGACCCACCTTCAGCCGGATGTCCACCGCACCACCGGCGTGCTCGCGCGCCCAGTCGGTGAACCACTCGGGGGCGACGACCAGTTCGCGCTCGGCGAGCAGGGCCTTCTCCACCAAGGTGCGCAGTTCCTCGGGCGACGCGCCCGGCTGCGCGGTGCGCTGCACCGCGGTCAGCAGCACCCGCAGCGTCGTCGCGTTGCGGACGTCACCGACGATGAGCCGGCCGCCGGGCGCGACGAGTTCCAGGGCCTGGCTCAGCACCCGGTCCAGGTAGTCGGCACTGGGGAAGTACTGGATCACCGAGTTCAGCAGAACCGTGTCGAAGGCGGCCCTGGGCAGTCCGGAGATGTCGTCGGCCGGCTGGGCGCTCAGGTGCACCCGGTCGCCGTATCCGGCCTGCTCGGCCTGGGCGCGGACGCGGTCCACGACCGGAGCGGACAGGTCGGTGCCCCAGAACTCCTCCACCTCGCCGACGATCTTCGCCATCAGCAGACCCGAACCGACACCGATCTCCAGCACCCGCCGCGGGGAGAACTGCAGCACCTGCGCCACCGCGGTGTCCTGCCACTCCCGCATCTGCTCCAGCGGGATCGGCTCGCCGTCGTAGGTCGACTTCCACAGCTCGAAGTCCTCGCCCAGCGCCTCGTCCTCGGACTCGATGTAGCTGTCGTCGTAGACCTGGCGCCACTCGTCCACCTGGGCGCCCGCATCGGCCGCCGCGACGTTCGGCTCCGGCACCACGTAGCCGACGATGCGCTTGTCCTGCTGGTCCTCGCGCACCACGACCACGGCCTGCGCCACACCGGAGTGCGAGGCCAGCACATGCTCGATCTCGCCCAGCTCGATCCGGAAACCACGGACCTTCACCTGGAAGTCGGTCCGGCCCACGTACTCCAGCCCGCCGTCCCGGCCCCACCGGACGAGGTCGCCGGTGCGGTACATCCGCGCACCGGCCGGACCGAACGGGCAGGCCACGAACCGCTCCGAGGTCAGCTCGGACCGGCCGAAGTAGCCCCGGGCCAGGCCGTCTCCGGCGATGTACAGCTCGCCCTGCACCCCGCGCGGGGCCGGGCGCAGCCGCGAGTCGAGCACGTACACCTGGGTGTTGCCGATCGGCGACCCGATCGGCGGCACGCCCTCGCCCACCTTCACGGGCGCCATGGTCGACCAGATGGTCGTCTCGGTCGGGCCGTACATGTTGAACACCTCGACGGCCTGGTCGGCCAGCGTCTCGGCCAGCCGGGCCGGCAGCGCCTCCCCGCCGACCAGGATCCGCAGCCCCTTGGCGGCGTTCGGCTCGTGCATCAGCAGCATCTGCCAGAACGCGGGCGTCGCCTGCACCGCGGTGACCTCGTGACGGCGCAGCACCTCAACCACGGCCGACGGCTCGGCTACGACTTCCTTGCCCGCCAGGACCACGGCCGCACCGGAGATCAGCGGCAGGTACAGCTCCAGCCCCGCGATGTCGAACGAGACCGTCGTCACCGCGAGCAGCCGGTCCGCGGGCGAAAGCGGGAACCGCCGGCCCATGGTGGCCAGGAAGTTCGCCAGCGCGCCGCGCGGAACCGCCACGCCCTTCGGCTTGCCCGTCGACCCGGAGGTGTAGATGACGTACGCGGTGCTCTCGGGCCGGACGACCACGTCCGGGGCCGAGGCCGGATGTGCGGACAGCTCCGCACCGGCCAGCACCTCGGCGTCGAGGACCAGCACCGGATCCGAGTGTTCGAGGATGTAGTCGATCCGCGAACGCGGGTGGTCCGGGTCGATCGGAACGTAGGCGCCACCGGCCTTCTGCACCGCCAGCAGCGCGACCACGAGGTCCACGGACCGGGGCAGGCGCACGGCGACCAGCGACTCCGCGCGCACGCCGCGGTGGACGAGCCAGCGCGCCAGCCGGTTCGACCGCGCCTCCAGCTCCGCGTACGTCAGCGACTGTGCACCGCACAGCACGGCGACCGCCGCCGGGGTGGCCTCCGCGTGCCGGGCGACCGCCTGCACGACCCCCGAGTCCTGGACCGGCTCGGCCGTGTCGTTCAGATCGCCCAGCAGCCAGTCGCGCTCCCCGGCACCCACCACGTCGACGTCCGCGACGCAGGCGTCCGGATCGGCGACCAGCTGCTCCAGGACCCGCACGAACCGGGCGGCGATGGCCTCGGCCGTGTCCCGGTCGAACAGCCGGGTCGAGTACTGGATGTCGCCGCGCAGCGCGCCGGTGTCGTCGGCGGCGATGCTGAAGAACAGGTCGAACTTCACGGTCTCGGTGATGGCCTGCTCGAACTTCACGTCCAGGCCGGGGAGTTCGAGGTCCCGCTTGTCGTAGTTCTGCCAGGCGAACATCACCTGGAACAGCGGCTGGTAGGCCGTGGAGCGTTCGGGGTTGAGCGCCTCGACCAGCAGCTCGAACGGCACGTCCTGGTGCTCGTAGGCCGCCAGCGCCTTGTTGCGGACCTGCGCGAGCAGGTCGGTGAACGACGGGTCGCCGGCCAGGTCGACCCGCAGCACCAGGGTGTTGACGAAGAAGCCGACCAGGTCGTTGAGCGCCTCGTCGGTCCGGCCGGCGATCGGGCTGCCGATCGTCACGTCGTCCCCACCGCCGAGCTTGCGCAGCAGCGCCGCGAGCGCGGCCTGAAGGACCATCGACATGGTCATCCCGCGCGAGGTGGCCAGCTTTTCCAGCTTGGCCGCCATCCGCGGTTCCACGACGAGGTCGACCGTGTCGCCGTGCGGGTCCGCCTCCGCGGGCCGCGGGCGGTCCAGCGGCAGGCTCAGCGGCTGCGGCACTCCGGCCAGCTCCGAGCGCCAGTACTCGACCTGCCCGGCGGCGAGGCTGCCCGGGTCCGTCGGCTCCCCGAGCACCTCGCGCTGCCACAGCGTGTAGTCCTTGTACTGGACGGGCAGCGGCTCCCACTGCGGCGCCCGGCCGCCCAGGCGGGCGGTGTAGGCGTCGGCCAGGTCCCGGGCCAGCGGCGCGCCCGAACTGCCGTCCATGGCGATGTGGTGGAGGACCAGGGCCAGCACGTGTTCCTGGGGCGAGCAACGGAAGATGGTCGCTCGCAGCGGGATCTCGGCAGCCAGGTCGAACCCGTGCGAGATGGCGTCGTCGATCGCGCCGGACACCTCGTCGGGTGCCACGTCGATCACCGGCACCTCGGGCGCCGCGTCCGCCGCCTTCAGGATCTTCTGGTACGGCTCGCCCTCGGCGTCCGTCAGGTAGACGGTGCGCAGGATCTCGTGACGTTCGATCACGTCGCCGAGCGCCGCCCGGAGGGCGTCGATGTCCAGGGATCCGGTCAGCCGGAACGCCGCCGACATGTTGTAGGTCTCGGCGGCCTCCTCCATCTGCTGCAGGAGCCACATACGACGTTGCGCAAATGACAGCGGGATCATGCTTCTTGCTCCTCTACGATCATCTTGCGCAGACCAGGACGGCGTGGAGCGGCCGATTCCTCCGACCACGCCGCGAGCGCGGCCGGTGTCGGCAAGTCGAAGATCTTTCTGACAGGTATTTCGATGCCCAGCTCCGCGCGGGCTCGGCTGATCAGCCGGGTGGCCAGCAGCGAATGCCCGCCGAAGGCGAAGAAGTCGTCGTCGATGCCGACCCTTGCGAGGCCGAGCACCTCCGCGAACAGCGCGCAGAAGGTCTCCTCACGCGGGTTGCGCGGGGCCCGGCCGGTCGACACCTGCGCGTAGTCCGGCGGCGGCAGCACCCGCCGGTTGAGCTTTCCGTTCGGGGTCAGCGGGATCTCGGAAAGCGGGACCACGGTGGCCGGCACCATGTACTCGGGCAGCCGCCCGCGCAGGTACTCGGGCAGCGCGGCGAGCAGCGGGCCGATGGTCCGGGAGAGCCCGGGGTTGTTGGCCCGCATCCGTCCGGCGACACCGCTGGGCACGAACGCGCCGGAGACGGCCCCTACTTCGGGCAGCAGCACCGCGTCGAAGGCGTGGACGACCTCGCCCGACAAGGTGAGGACCGCCTCCCGGCCCTGACGCCGCGCCCAGAGCAGCAGTTCCTCCGGGTCGACGGGCCTGCCGGACGGGGCGGCCGAACTCAGCACACCCGCCGTGGTGGCGGCGGTGACCTCGTCGACCAGCCGGGCGTTGGGTATCCCGGTCACCCGCACGGGGCCGTCGTCGGCGCGGTCGAGGAGGCGGCGCAGGTCGGCGAGGTCGGAAACCTCCCGGCCCCACGTCAGCCCCGGCACACCTGCCAGGTCGAGCACGTCGTCGGCCGGCTCCTTGTGCAGCACGACCTCGTAGCGGTGCCGCGTCAGCTCGTTGTGCGCGGTTCCGGTCTTCAGCCGGATGTCGACGCTGACGGGCTGGTGGGCCGCCCAGTCGGTGAACCACTCGGGGGCGACGACCAGTTCGCGCTCGGCGAGCAGGGCCTTCTCCACCAAGGTGCGCAGTTCCTCGGGCGACGCGCCCGGCTGCGCGGTGCGCTGCACCGCGGTCAGCAGCACCCGCAGCGTCGTCGCGTTGCGGACGTCACCGACGATGAGCCGGCCGCCGGGCGCGACGAGCTCCAGGGCCTGGCTCAGCACCCGGTCCAGGTAGTCGACGCCCGGGAAGTACTGGACGACCGAGTTGATCATCACGACGTCGAAGGCGGCCGTGGGCAGTCCGGAGACGTCGTCGGCCGGCTGGGCGCTCAGGTGCACCCGGTCACCGAAGCCGTTCTGCTCGGCCTGGGCGCGGACGCGGTCCACGACCGGAGCGGACAGGTCGGTGCCCCAGAACTCCTCCACCTCGCCGACGATCTTCGCCATCAGCAGACCCGAACCGACACCGATCTCCAGCACCCGCCGGGGCGAGGACTCCAGCGCCAGCGCCACCGCCGTGTCGCGCCACTCCCGCATCTGCTCCAGCGGGATGGGCACTCCGTCGTAGGTCGACCTCCACAGCTGGAAGTCCTCACCCCACGCCTGGTCCCTGGACTCCGTGTAGCTGTCGTCGTAGACCTGTTGCCACTCGTCGACCTGGGCATCGGCTTCGGCCAGCGCGGCGTCCGGTTCGGGCACCACGTAGCCGACGATGCGCTTGTCGTCCTGCTGGTCCTCGCGCACCACGACCACGGCCTGCGCCACACCGGAGTGGGAAGCCAGCACATGCTCGATCTCGCCCAGCTCGATCCGGAAACCACGGACCTTCACCTGGAAGTCGGTCCGGCCCACGTACTCCAGCCCGCCGTCCCGGCCCCAGCGCACCAGGTCGCCGGTGCGGTACATCCGCGCACCGGCCGGACCGAACGGGCAGGCCACGAACCGTCCCGAGGTCAGTCCCGAACGGCCGAAGTAGCCCCGGGCCAGGCCGTCTCCGGCGATGTACAGCTCGCCCTGCACCCCGCGCGGGACCGGGCGCAGCCGCGAGTCGAGCACGTACACCTGGGTGTTGCCGATCGGCGACCCGATCGGCGGCACGCCCTCGCCGACCTCGACAGGCGCCATGGTCGACCAGATGGTCGTCTCGGTCGGGCCGTACATGTTGAACACCTCGACGGCCTGCCCGGCGAGGGTTTCGGCCAGCTGCGCGGGCAGGGCCTCACCGCCGACCAGGATCCGCAGCCCCTTCGCGCCGTTCGGCTCGTCCATGAGCAGCATCTGCCAGAACGCCGGGGTGGCCTGTACGACGGTCACCCGGTGGCGGCGCAGCACCGCCATGACGGCCGACGGCTGAGCGATGGTGTCCTTGCCCGCGAGCACGACGGCCGCACCGGAGATCAGCGGCAGGTACAGCTCCAGCCCCGCGATGTCGAACGAGACCGTCGTCACCGCGAGCCACCGGTCCGCGGGTGACAACGGCACCCGACGGCCCATGGTGGCCAGGAAGTTCGCCAGCGCGCCGCGCGGAACCGCCACGCCCTTCGGATTCCCGGTGGAACCCGAGGTGTAGATGACGTACGCGGTGTTCTCCGGCGACACGTCCGGCGTCGGCGCCGAGACCGGGTACGCGGAGCAGTCCGCACCGGCCAGCACCTGGGCGTCCAGCACGAGTACCGGAGCCGCGTCCTCAAGGATGTAGTCGATCCGCGAACGCGGGTGGTCCGGGTCGATCGGGATGTAGGCGGCGCCGGCCTTCTGCACCGCCAGCAGCGCGACCACGAGGTCCACGGAGCGGGGCAGGCAGACGGCGACCAGCGATTCCGGCCGCACACCGCGGTCGGTCAGCCAGTGCGCCAGCCGGTTGGCCCGCGTGTCCAGCTCCCGGTAGGTCAGCGGCTCCTCCTCGCCGATGACGGCGGGTGCGTCCGGGGTGGCCTCGGCCTGCCGGGCCACCGTCTCCACCAGGCCCGGCTCCAGCGTCGGCTCGACGGTGTCGTTCGCCGTGCCCAGCAACCACTTCTGCTCGTCCGCGCCGAGCACGTCGAGGTCTCCGACCCGCACACCGGGATCGGCGACCACCTGCTCCAGGATGCGCACGAACCGGCCGACGATGTCGGCGGCCGCGTCCGCGTCCAGCAGGTCCTGCTGGTACTGCAGGGCGAACTGCACCTCGGGTTCGGACGCGGCGGCCAGCGTGACCGGGTAGTGCGAGCCGGCGAACGGCCGCAGCCCGGTGATGGCGACACCGGCCTCGGAGTTGGCCTCGACGATGGCTTCCCGGTCGACCGGGAAGGACTCGAACAGCACCAGGGTGTCGAACAGGGTGCTCAGCCCGGTGGCCTGCTGGATCTCCACCAGGCTGTGGTGGTGGTGGTCCAGCAGCGCGACCTGCCGGTTCTGCAGCTCGGCGAGCAGCTCGGCGAAGGTGCTCCGCCACTCGCACCGTACCCGGACGGGGATGGTGTTGATGAACAGTCCGACCATGTCGTCGGCGTCGATGAAGGCGGCCGGACGACCGGCCACGGTGGCGCCGAACACGATGTCGGACCGGCCGGTGAGGTTGGCGAGCATCACGCCCCAGGCACCCTGCACGAGGGTGTTCACCGTGACGCCGAGTTCCGCGGCCCGCCGGAGCAGGCCGTTCATGTCCCCGATCGCCACATCGAGGTTCCCGACGCCACCGGAATCGTGCTGCGTGGCGGCGCGCGGCACGAGCAGGGTGGGTTCCTCCACACCGTCCAGCTCGGCCGCCCAGGCACGGGCGGACTCCTCGTGATCGTGGCGGGAGCGCCAGGTCAGGAACTCGCCGAAGTCACGGGCCGGGGGCATGCCGGACGCATCGCCGTCGGACGCGTACAGCAGCAGCAGATCCCGCATCAGCAAGGGCGTGGACCAGCCGTCGAACAGCACGTGATGGGCGGTCAGCACCAGCTCGGCGCGATCCGGTTCGAGCACCACCAGCGCCAGCCGGATCAGTGGCGGCGTGCCCACGTCGAAGTGGGTGGCCCGGTCCTCGACGAGGAACCGCTCGAAGGTGTCGACCCGCTCCGCATCGTCGAGCGCGGTCAGGTCCAGGTGCTGCCACGGCAGCGAGACCGCCTCCGGCACCACCGACACCACGTCGCCGTCCGCCGAGTTGACGAACGCCGCACGGAGGTTGGTGTAGCGCCCGAGCAGGGCCTGCCCGGCCCGGCGCATCCGCTCCGGGTCGACCTCGCCGGCGAGGTGGAACACCAACTGCATGTGGTAGACGTCGAACTCGGTCCCGGCCAGCATGGCGTGGAACAGCAGCCCGGACTGCGCCGGGGTGACCGGCCACACCTCCGCGAGCCGGCCGAACCGGGCCTGCCAGGTGTCGATCTCGTCCTGGCCCACCGCGACCAGCGGCGCGTCGGACGGGGTGAGCCCGCCGGCCTCGGGGCCGGCGGCGTGCCGAGCCAGGGCGGTGAGCGCCTCGACCCACAGCTCGGCCAGTTCGCTCACCTCGTCGCGGGAGAGGACACCGGTCAGGAAGCCGAAGCCGGCGGCCAGTTCGTCGCCGTCCGGGGTGGCGGTGGCCACCGCGTCGATCTCCAGCGCGGCCTGCGCCGGCAGGTGCCGGTCCGGCCCGGCGAGCAGGTACTGGTGCGCCGCGTCCAGCTCCCATCCCAGGCCGCGCAGATCCTCGGGGAGGTCCGCGCCAAAGGAATCGCCGTGGTAGGTGAAACCGATCCGCGGTTCCCGGTCACCGGCGAACTCGGCGGCGGTCTCCGGGTTGAGGTAGCGCAGCAGGCCGTAGCCGGTGCCGTTGTCCGGCAACGCCCGCAGCTGCTCCTTGACGGCCTTGATGGCCCGGCCCGCGGCCTCACCGCCGCCGAACGCCTCCGCCACGTCGATGCCGGCCAGGTCCAGCCGGGCCGGGAAGACCGCGGTGAGCCGGCCGATCGTGCGGGACAGGTCGGCACCGGGCACCACGTGCTCGTCCCGGTCCTGCCCCTCCAGCCGGACCAGCGTCGAGGACGCCGGCAGACCGCGCACCTCGCGCCAGCGGGCCAGCGCCAGTGCCAGTCCGGTGAGCAGGCCGTCGTCGACACCGGCGCGGAACACCGCGGGCAGCAGGTTCAGCAAGGTCTTGGTGACTTCGGCCGGCACCTGGACCCGTACCGTGTCGGCGGTGGTGGCGGCCTCGCGCGTCCCCTCCGGCTCCCGTGCTGCGAGTCCGGGCTCGCCGTCGCGCAGGATCCGCTGCCACTCGGGCAGTTCGGCCCTCCGCTCCGGGGCGGCCGCCTCGTCGGCCAGGGCGTGCGCCCACCGGCGGAACGAGGTGCCCACCCGGGCCGGCACCGGGGTCCGGCCGTCCCGCACCTGCTGCCAGGCGCGGACCAGGTCCGGCACCAGGATCTGCCACGACACGCGGTCCATGACCAGGCGGTGCACGACGATCAGCAACCGGTCGGCACCCGAGTCCGAGGTGAGCCACACGAACTGCGCCATGACACCCGCGTCCGGGTCCAGGCGGCCTGCGGCGGCGTCGAGTTCGGTGCGGACGGGGTCGCCACCGGCAGCGCCGCAGCGGACCTCCCGCAGCAGCGCTGCCGCGTCCACGCTGTCGGACGGCTCGATCCGCAGGCCGGGTTCCGCCCGGTCGAGCCGGGCGCGCAGCACGTCGTGCTGATCCAGCACGGCCCGCACCGCCGCGACCAGCTCGGAACGGTCGATGCCCGCGGGCAGGGTGAGCACCCTGGAGGTGCAGGACCCGTCGATGCCGTCACCGAGCGCGAGGACGTGTGCCGCCGGAGGCAGCGGAGCCCAGCCGGTGCCGCCACCCGGAAGCTCGGCGAGGGCCGAGGTCTCCTCGTCCCGCTCGTCCAGCAGCTCGGCGAGGCGGGCGACCGTGCGGTGCTCGAAGATCTCCCGCACGCTGACCTCTTCGCCGCGGGTCTTGGCCCGGGCGACGACCTGGATGGACCGGATGCTGTCTCCGCCCAGTGCGAAGTAGTCGTCGTCGATGCCGACACTCGCCAGGCCGAGCACCTCGGCGAACAGCTCGCAGAACATCTGCTCACGCTGGTTGCGCGGCGTCCGGCCGGTCGACACCTGCGCGTAGTCCGGCGGCGGCAGCACCCGCCGGTTCAGCTTCCCGTTCGGGGTCAGCGGGATCTCCGAGAGCGGCACGATGGCGGTGGGCACCATGTAGTCGGGCAGCCGCCCGCGCAGGTACTCGGGCAGCGCGGCGAGCAGCGGACCGATCGCCTTGGCGAGCCCGGGGTTGTTCGCCCGCATCCGCCCGCCCGCACCGTGGGAGACGAACCCACCGGTGACGATCCGCTGTCCGGTCTGGTGCCGGGGCAGCAGCACCAGTTCAAAGCAGCGCGCGTCCTCACCGGACCAGGTGATGACCGCTTCCCAGCCGTGCTCAAGAGCCAGACGGCGCAGTTCCTCCGGGTCGGCAGGCTTGGCCGCCAGGGGCGCCGGGTCGAGGACACCGGTCGTGACAGCCAGGGCGGCCTCCTCGACCAGCCGCGCGTTCGGCATCCCAATCACCCGCGTCGGGCCCACCCGGTCCACGTGACGGCCCAGTTCGACGAGGTCGGACACCTGCCCGCTCCACGGCACCGTGGGCACACCGGCCAGGTCGAGCACGTCGGCCGGCTCCTTGTGCAGCACGACCTCGTAGCGGTGCCGGCTCAGCTCGTTGTGCGCCTGCGCCGCCTTCATCCGGATGTCGACGCCGAGGGGACGGCCCGCCGCCCATTCGGTGAACCACTCGGGGGCGACGACCAGTTCGCGCTCGGCGAGCAGTGCCTTCTCCACCAGCGTGCGCAGCTGTGCGTACGACGCGTGGGGATGCGCCGCCCGCTGCATCGCGGTGAGCAGCATCCGCACTGTGGCGGCGTTGCGGACGTCACCGACGATGAGCCGGCCGCCGGGTGCGACGAGTTCCATGGCCTGGCTCAGCACCCGGTCCAGGTAGTCGACGCCCGGGAAGTACTGGATCACCGAGTTCAGCAGAACCGTGTCGAAGGCGGCTTTGGGCAGTCCGGAGATGTCGTCGGCCGGCTGGGCGCTCAGGTGCACCCGGTCGCCGTATCCGGCCTGCTCGGCCTGGGCGCGGACGCGGTCCACGACCGGGGCGGACAGATCGGTGCCCCAGAACTCCTCCACCTCGCCGACGATCTTCGCCATCAGCAGACCCGAACCGACACCGATCTCCAGCACCCGCCGGGGCGAGGTCTGCAAGACCTGTGCCACCGCCGCGTCGCGCCACTCCTGCATCTGTTCGAGCGGGATGGGCTCGCCGTCGTACGAGGACTTCCACAGCTCGAAGTCCTCGCCCAGCGCCTCGTCCTCGGACTCGATGTAGCTTTCGTCGTAGACCTGGCGCCACTCGTCCACCTGGGCGTCGGTGTCCGTGACCGCGGCATCCGGTTCGGGCACCACGTAGCCGACGATGCGCTTGTCGTCCTGCTCGTCCTCGCGCACCACGACGACTGCCTGCGCCACACCGGAGTGGGAGGCCAGTACGTTCTCGATCTCGCCCAGCTCGATCCGGAAACCGCGGACCTTGACCTGGAAGTCGGTCCGGCCCACGTACTCCAGCCGGCCGTCCCGGCCCCACCGGACGAGGTCGCCGGTGCGGTACATCCGGGCACCGGCCGGACCGAACGGGCAGGCCACGAACCGCTCCGAGGTCAGTCCCGAACGGCCGAAGTAGCCCCGGGCCAGGCCGTCTCCGGCGATGTACAGCTCGCCCTGCACCCCGCGCGGGGCCGGGCGCAGCCGCGAATCGAGCACGTACACCTGGGTGTTGCCGATCGGCGCGCCGATGGCCACGCCCTCGCCGACCTCGACAGGCGCCATGGTCGACCAGATGGTCGTCTCGGTGGGGCCGTACATGTTGACCACCTCGGCGGCCTGCCCGGCGAGGGTTTCGGCCAGCTGCGCGGGCAGGGCCTCCCCGCCGACCAGGATCCGCAGCCCCTTGGCGGCGTTCGGCTCGTGCATCAGCAGCATCTGCCAGAACGCGGGCGTCGCCTGCGCGACGGTGACCTGGTGGCGGCGCATCGCCGTCACCACGGCCGACGGATCGGTGACGGTGTCCTTGCCCGCGAGCACGACGGCCGCGCCGGAGATCAGCGGCAGGTACAGCTCCAGCCCCGCGATGTCGAACGAGACCGTCGTCACCGCGAGCCACCGGTCCGCGGGTGACAACGGCACCCGACGGCCCATGGTGGCCAGGAAGTTCGCCAGCGCGCCGTGCGGGACCGCCACGCCCTTCGGCTTGCCCGTCGACCCGGAGGTGTAGATGACGTACGCGGTGTTCTCCGGCAACACGGCCGGCGTCGGCGCCGACTCCGGGTACGCGGAGCAGTCCGCACCGGCCAGCACCTCGGCGTCCAGCACCAGCACCGGAGCCGCGTCCTCAAGGATGTAGTCGATCCGGGAGCGTGGGTGATCGAGATCGATCGGCACATACGTCCCGCCGGCCTTCTGCACCGCCAGCAGCGCGACCACCAGGTCGACCGACCGCGGCAGGCAGACCGCGACCACGGACTCCGGCCGCACACCGCGGTCGGTCAGCCAGTGCGCCAGCCGGTTGGCCCGCGTGTCCAGCTCCCGGTAGGTCAGCGACTCCTCCTCGCCGATGACGGCGAGGGCGTCCGGGGTGGCCTCGGCCTGCCGGGCCACCGTCTCCACCAGGCCCGGCTCCAGCGTCGGCTCGACGGTGTCGTTCGCCGTGCCCAGCAACCACTTCTGCTCGTCCGCACCGAGCACGTCGACATCCCCGAGACACACACCGGGATCGGCGACCACCTGCTCCAGGATGCGCACGAACCGGTCGACGATCTCGACGGCCGTGGCGTGGTCGAAGAGTTCCGCCGCGTATTCGAGCCGGCCGTGCGCGCACCCGGTCGCGTCCGGGACGACGTTGAAGAACAGGTCGAACTTCGCGGTGTCGGTGCCCACCGGAACGGGGGTCACCCGCAGACCCGGCATCTTCAGTTCCGACCAGACGAACTGCCAGGCCAGCATCACCTGGAACAGCGGCTGGTACGAGGTGGAACGGTCCGGGTTGAGCAGCTCCACCAGCCACTCGAAGGGAACGTCCTGGTTGTCGTACGCGGCGAGGGCCTTGTCCCGCGACTGCTCCACCAGCTCGCCGAACGACGGGTTCCGCGACAGGTCGGCGCGCAGCACCCAGGTGTTGACGAAGAACCCGATCAGATCGGCCAGGGCCTCATCGGTGCGCCCCTCGATCGGGCTGCCGATCGTCAGGTCCTCGCCGCCGCCCAGCTTGTTCAGCAGCACCGCCAGCGCGGCCTGGGCCACCATCGGTACCGTGGCGCCGCGGTCCGCGGCCAGCTTCCCGAGCCCGGCGACCAGGTCGGGTCGCAGCATGAACTCGACGTGGCCGCCGCGGTGGTCGGCCAGGGTCGGCCGCGGCCGGTCCAGCGGCAGCTGCACCGGCTGCGGTACGCCGGTCAGTTCCTGCCGCCAGTAGGCGAGCTGGGACGCGGCGACGCTCTCCGGGTCGCCTTCCTCGCCCAGCAGCTGCCGCTGCCACAGCGTGTAGTCCTTGTACTGCACCGGGAGCGGCGTCCACTCCGGCGCCTTCCCGCCCTGGCGGGCCGTGTACGCCGACACCAGGTCCCGGACGAACGGCCCCATCGACGACCCGTCCGCCGCGATGTGGTGGAACACGAACACCAGCACGTGCTCCTCGGGGGAGACACGGAAGACGGTGGTCCGCAGGGGGAGTTCGACGTCCAGGTCGAACCCCTGGCTGAGAGCCTCGTGCAACGCGGCGTCCAGCGCGTCCGCGGCCACGTCGACCACCCGGAACGGGATGGCCG
This sequence comes from Streptomyces sp. TLI_185, assembly GCF_003814765.1. Classification (NCBI taxonomy): domain Bacteria; kingdom Bacillati; phylum Actinomycetota; class Actinomycetes; order Kitasatosporales; family Streptomycetaceae; genus Streptomyces; species Streptomyces sp. TLI_185. The sequence continues at coordinate 130,204 of NZ_RKRB01000002.1, read as the reverse complement.
CCTCCTCCGGGGGCAGGACGCGCTGCTCCGGCGTGCCGTCCGCGTTCTCGACGACCCGGGTGCGCAAGGTCTCGTGCCGGGTGGCGACGTCCATCACGGCCGCGGCCAGGGCCGCCGTGTCGAGCGGCCCGTCCAGGCGCAGCACGAACGGGATGTTGTAGGTCGCGGTCGGGCCCTCCAGACGGTGGAGGAACCACAGCCGGCGCTGGGCGAAGGACAACGGGATCATCGACGCGTCTCCTACACGGTCATCTTGCGAAGCTGGGGGCGGTTCGACGTGGCCAGCTCCTGGATCCGGTCCGCCAGCTGGGCGACGGTCGGATTGCGGAACACCGTCGTGACTTTCACGTCGACGTCGAGCTCGTTGCGGATTCGGCCGGTCAGCCGGGTGGCGAGCAGCGAATGCCCGCCGTACTTGAAGAAGTCGACGTCGATGCCGATCTCCTCCACGCCGAGCAGCTCGGCGAACAGCCGGCAGAGGACTTCCTCGTTGTGGTTGCGCGGCCCTCGTCCCGTCGCGGCTTCGGTGTGGTCGGGCGCGGGGAGCGCGGCACGGTCGAGCTTGCCGCTGGGTGTCGTGGGCAGCTCCGCGAGCGGCACGATCGCCGAGGGGACCATGTACTCCGGCAGGCTCTGCCCGACCAGGTCCGTCAGGGCCGCGACGTCCAGCCCGGCCGGGTCCGCCTTGCCGGCCGGCACCACGTAGGCGACCAGCCGCTGGTCACCGGCGCGGTCCTCCCGCACCACGACCACCGCGTTGTCGACGTCCGGGTGCGCGGTCAGCGCCGACGCCACTTCGCCCAGCTCGATACGGAACCCGCGCACCTTGACCTGGAAGTCGGACCGCCCGATGTACTCGACCTGGCCGTCCTGGTTCCACCGCACGACATCGCCGGTGCGGTACATCCGGGTTCCCGGCGCACCGTGCGGGCAGGCGACGAACCGGCCGGCGGTCAGCGCGCTCTGCCCGAGGTAGCCCCGTGCCAGCCCGGTACCGGCGAGGTACAGCTCACCGGCGACCCCCGGCGGGACCGGGCGCAGCGCCGCGTCCAGCACGTACACCTGGGTGTTCCAGATCGGTGCGCCGATCGGCACCCGATCCGCACCCGGCACGTGCTGCCACGCCGTGACCTCGACCGCCGCCTCGGTGGGGCCGTAGAGGTTGTGCACACCGCAGCCGGGCAGCAGGTCGACGACCTTGTTGGCCAGCGCGGCCGGGAACGCCTCGCCCGCGACCTCGACCCAGCGCAGGCTGCCGCACTCCTTGGCGGAGGGCTCGGTGACGAACGCCTCCAGCAGGGAGGGCACGAAGTCCGCGCCGGTCACCCGCTCGCGCCGGATCAGGTCGGCGAGGTAGGCCGGGTCCCGGCGCCCGTCCGGACGCGCGATGACCACGGCGGCACCGGCCTGCAGCGGCGCGAACAGCTCCGGCACCGACACGTCGAAGCTCGCCGTCGTGCTCAGCAGCACCCGGTCCTCGACACCGACCTCGAAGTGCGCCAGACCCCACTTCAGCCGGTTCATGATCGACCGGTGTGCCACCTGCACGCCCTTGGGGCCGCCGGTGGAGCCGGAGGTGTAGATGACGTACGCGGCGTTGTCCGGCGACAGTGCGCGCTGAGGGTTCGTCTCCGGGTACCCGGAGACGTCCGGCAGGTCCGCGTCGAGCACCAGGAGCGGCCTGGCGCTGTCCAGCACGTGCCGCACCCGGTCCTCGGGCAGCTCGGGGTCCACCGGCAGGTAGGCCGCGCCGGCCTTCACCACCGCGTAGATCGCCACCATCAGATCGACCGAGCGCGGGATGCGCACCGCGACCAGCCGCTCGGGGCCCGCGCCCTGCTCGACCAGCCAGTGCGCCAGCTGGTTGGTACGCCGGTTGAACTCCCCGTAGGTCAGCGTCTCCTGATCACCGATCAGAGCCACCCGGTCGGGGTCACGCTCCACCTGGGCCTCGAACGCACCCGGCAGCGTGTCGGCGGCCACCGGGTGCGCCGTGTCGTTGACCCGCCGCACCAGCCAGTCCCGCTCCTGTGCCGACAGCACCTCCATGGCACCGACCGGCGTCTTCGGGTCGTCGAGCACCTGGTCCAGCACCCGGACGAGCCGGGCGGCGATCACCTCGGCCGCGTCGCGGTCGAAGAGGGTGGTCTGGTAGTCGAGGGAGAGCCGCAGGTAGGGGTCGGAGGAGTTGAGGGTGAGCGGGTAGTGCGAGCCCGCGAAGGGCCGGATGGCGTCGATCGTGAAGCCCGCCGATTCGTTCGCCTCGACGATGCCCTCGCGGTCGATCGGGTAGTTCTCGAAGACGACGATCGTGTCGAACAGCGAGGGCACCCCGACGCCGCGCTGGATGTCGGCCAGCCCGTAGTAGTGGTGGTCGAGCAGGGAGATCTGGCGGTTCTGCAGATCGGTGATGACCTCGCCCACGCTGTCGTTCGGTCGGCAGCGCACCCTGGTCGGCAGGGTGTTGATGAACAGGCCGACCATCTCGTCCGAACCGACCAGGTCCGCCGGACGGCCGTTGACGGCGGCGCCGAACACCACGTCGTGCTGCCCGGTCAGCTTCGAGAGCAGGACCGCCCACGCACCCTGCAGGAGCGTGTTCAGCGTGACGCCGAGTTCCGCGGCGCGCCGGGCGAGTTCCCGCCCCTTGTCGATCGACAGCGGAACCTCGATGCGCCCGAGGGCCTTCGCCTCCCCACGGACGGGGAGGTCTGCGGCCACCAGGGTCGGCTGGTCGAAGTCGGCCAGCTCCTCCTTCCACCGGGCGGCCGACGCGTCCCGGTCCTGCTTGGAGAGCCACCCCAGGTAGTCGCCGTAGCTGCGGACCGGAGCCAGCTCCTCGGTCCCGGCATACAGCCGGACCAGGTCCTTGATGACCAGCGGCGACGACCAGCCGTCGAACAGGGTGTGGTGCGCGGTGAGGATGAGCTTCGCCTGCCGCGGCCCGCAGGTCAGCAGAGCCAGGCGGATCAGTGGCGGCCGGGAGGGGTCGAGCTGTTCGGCTCGGTCCTCGGCGAGGGCCTCGTCGACGGCCGCGATCTGCTCGGCCTCACCGAGGCCGGTCAGATCGATGTGCCGCCAGGGGATGGCGATGTGCTCCGCCACGACCTGGACCGGTTCACCGTCGGCCCCGGCGACGAACGCGGAGCGCAGGTTCGGGTACCGCTCAAGGAGCGCCTGACCGGCCGCCCGCATGCGCGCCGGGTCCACGTGCCCGGACAGGTGCAGCAGGAACTGCATGTGGTAGACGTCGAATGCGCCGTCGGCGAACGCGGCCTGGAACTGGATGCCCAACTGGCCCGGGGCCTGCGGCCACACCTCGGCCAGCCGGCCGTAGCGCTGCTCCCAGCCGTCGATCTCCTCCTGGCTCACCGAGACCAGTGGGGCGTCCGAGGGCGTGAGACCACCGGTCTTTGGGCGTGCGGCGTGTACGGCCATGCCGTGCAGCACCTGGACCCACAGCTCGGCGAGTTCGGCGGTCCGCTCGCGGGACAGCACCCCGGTGGGGAACATGAAGGCGGCCTGCAGCCGGGTGCCGTCGGCGGTGTCCGTGACGACCGAGTTGACCTCCAGCGCGGACAGCGCGGGCAGGTCCGGGTCGGGCATCGCGATCAGCTCGGAGGACCAGTCGGCCGGCACCCATCCCTGGGCGCGCAGATGCTCGGGCACGTCGGCGTCGGAGATCCGGCCGAGGTAGTTGAAGCCGATCTGCGGTGCCGCGTACTCCTCCAGCTGCGCGGCGGTCTCCGGGTTCAGCCAGCGCAGGAGTCCGTACCCCACGCCCTTGTCCGGCACCCCGCGCAGCTGTTCCTTGATCCGCTTGACCGCCTGGCCTGCGGCGGGGCCGCCGGCCAGCACGTCGGCGAGGTCGACGCCCTGCACGTCCACCCGAACCGGGTACATGCTGGTGAACCATCCGACGGTGCGGGAGAGGTCGGCGCCGGGGACGACGTCCTCCTCGCGGCCGTGTCCTTCCAGCCGGACCAGGGTCGAGCTGTCGTCACCGCGCCAGCGGTTGACCGCGAGGGCGAGCGCGGCGAGCAGCACGTCGGTGCCGGTGCCCTTGTACGCGGCAGGAAGCCTGGTCAGCACCGCGTCGGTGACCTCGGCGGGCAGCTCGACGCGCACGGTGTCGAGCGTGGAGAACACGTCCACCGCCGGGTCGAACGCGCGCGTGCCCAGCGGGGGGTTGGGCGACTCCAGCGTGTCGCGCCAGTGGTCCAGCTCGTCCTCCCGCTCCGGGGAGAATGCCTCGTTCTCCAGCGCCGCGGCCCAGCGGCGGGCCGACGTGCCGACCGCGGGCAGTTCGGGCGTCTTGCCGGACCGGACCTGCTGCCATGCCTCGGCGAAGTCCGACATGAGGATGCGCCAGGAGACACCGTCCACCACCAGGTGGTGCAGCACCACGAGCAGCCGCCCCTCGCCGGACTCCGCGGCGAACCAGACGAAGTCCGCCATGGTCCCGGCTTCCGGGTCGAGTCGCCCGGTGGCCTCGTCCAGCTCCGCCTTCGCCAGTTCGAGCAGCGCCGGCTCGTCCCACCGGCCGTCGCAGGGGACCCGGCGGATCAGGTCGGCCGCCCGCACGGCGCCCTGCGGACGCACGACGAGGGAGAGTTCGTCGCCGCGCACCAGTCGCGCGCGCAGCAGGTCGTGCCGGTCGAGTACGGCGTCCAGCGTCGCGGCCAGACCACTGCCATCGATGCCCGCGGGCAGCTCCAGCACCATCGACATGGCGAACCGGTTCATGCCGACGCCGTGCTCGAAGACGTGCCGGGCCACCGGCTGCAGCGGCATCGGGCCGACGCCGCCGCCCTCGAGCTCGGCGAGCGCGGGCACCTGGTCCCGGCGGGCGGAGGCCACCTCGGCCAGCCGGGCCGCCGTGCGGCACTCGAAGATCTCCCGTGTGGTGAGGGTCAGCCCCCGGGCCCGGGCCCGCGCCACCACCTGGATGGACCGCAGGCTGTCCCCGCCCACCGCGAAGAAGTCGTCGTCGATACCGACCCGCTCCACACCGAGCACGTCCGCGTACGCCGCGGTGATGATCGTCTCCGCCTCGGTGCGCGGCTCCCGGTAGGCCTCGCCGAGGAACTCCGGTTCGGGCAGCGCCGAGCGGTCCAGCTTGCCGGTCGGCCCGAGCGGCAGTCGGCCGAGGGCCACGAAGGCCGACGGCACCATGTAGTCGGGCAGCCGTGCCGCGACGAACTTGCGCAGCTCGGCGGCCGAGGCACCGGCCTGCACATCCACATCGCCGATACCACCGGCGCCGTCGTCACCGACGGCCCCCTCGCCGGTGTGCACCACGTACGCGACGAGCTGCCGCCCGCCCGAGGGAACCTCCCGGCTGATGACCACGGCCTCGCTGATGCCGGGGTGCGCGGTGAGCGCGGCCTCGACCTCGGCCGTCTCGATGCGGAAGCCGCGCACCTTCACCTGGCCGTCGCCGCGGCCGACGCACTCCAGCCGGCCCTGTGCGTTCCAGCGGGCCAGGTCGCCCGTGCGGTACATCCGCTCGCCGGCGGGGCCGAACGGGTTCGCCACGTAGCGCTCGGCGGTCAGGCCCGGACGGCCGTGGTAGCCGCGGCCCAGGCAGGTCCCGGCCACGTACAGCTCACCGATCACGCCCTGCGGCGCCGGGGTGAGTCCCGGGCCCAGCACGTAGGCACGCATGTTCCCCAGCGGGGTGCCGATGGGCGCTACGTCGCTCTCGGCCCACTCCTCGGACGCCGCGAGGGAGAACGTGGTGGCGTAGAAGCTCTCGCTCTGCCCGTAGGAGTTCACGACCTGCACGCCGGGCAGGGCCTCGCGCACCTGCCGCACCAGCCGGGCCGGGAGCACGTCGCCCGCGAGGACGACCGTGCGCACGTCCGTCGTCCTGTCCAGGTGGCCGACCAGTTCGCCAAGTACCGAGGGGACCGCGCTGATCACGTGGCCGTCCCAGCTGTCCCGCTCGCCGAGCGCCAGCGCGTTCGGCACCACCTCGGCGGTGCCGCCGGTGGACAGGGTGGTCAGCAGCTCGAAGACCGAGACGTCGAAGTTGACCGAGGTGCCGGCCAGCATCCGCCACCCGGGCGGCGCGTCGAGGACACGCACCAGCTCCCGCACGCCGTTGACGAGGTTGCGGTGGGTGATCGTCGCGCCCTTCGGCTTGCCCGTGGAGCCGGACGTGTACATCACGTACGCCAGGTTGTCCGGGCCGAGCGGCGAGACCCGGTCCGCGTTGTCCAGCGCCCCCGGGGGCGCCTGCCATTCCGCGCGCTGATCGAGGTTGACGGTCGAGATGTCGTTGTCCGGCAGGTCCTGCCACGTCGCGGTGTCGGTGACCGCGAACCGCGGGCGTGCCTCGGACAGCACGGTCTCCGCCCGCCCGCTGAGGTACTGCGGGTCCATCGGCACGTACCCGGCACCGGACTTGAGGATCCCGAGCAGGCCGACCACAAGGTCCTCCGTGCGCGGCAGGCAGAGAACCACCAGGTCTTCCGGCCCGGCACCGCGCCGGACCAGCTCCCAGGCGACGCTGTTGGCCCGGTCGTCGAGTTCCCGGTAGGTCAGTGTCCGGTCGTCGCACACGATCGCCGGGGCGTCCGGCGTACTGGCCACCTGGCGTTCGAACAGCTGTGGAACCGTCAGCTCGGGCACCGCGGTGGCGGTCTCGTTGAACCGGGTGAGCAACTGGTCCCGCTCGGCTGCGTCGAGCACGTCGACGGTGCCGATCACCCGCTCCGGGTCGGCCACGAGTCGGCCCAGTACGCGGACGAACCGTTGCGCGATGCCTTCGGCCGTGTCCCGGTCGAACAGGCTGGTGGCGTACTCCAGACGGCATTCCGCGCCGCCCGAGCTGTTCGGGAGCAGGTCGAAGAACAGGTCGAACTTGGCCGTGTTGGTCTCAAGCCTCTCGGTGCGGACGCCGAGGCCGGGGAGTTCCAGATCCGGCACGGGCGGCTGCCAGGAGAGCATGACCTGGAAGAAGGGGTTGTAGGCGGTGGACCGGTCCGGGTTGAGCAGCTCCACCAACCGCTCGAACGGCATGTCCTGGTTGTCGTACGCGGCGAGGGACCGCTCGCGCACCCGCTGGAGCAGCCGGCGGAAGGTCGGGGTCCCGGAGAGGTCGACGCGCAGCACCCAGGTGTTGACGAAGAAGCCGACCAGGTCGCGCAGTTCCTCGTCGGTGCGGTCCGTGATCGGCGCGCCGATGGGCAGGTCGTCACCGCACCCGAGGTGGTGCAGGAGCACCGCCAGTGCCGAGTGCATGACCATCGACACCGTGGTCTCCGCTTCCGCGGCCAGCTTCTCCACGGCCGCGAGCAGGTCCGGGCCGATCGAGAACTGGACCCGGTCGCCGTCGGGGCTCATCACCCTCGGGCGCGGGCGGTCGGTCGGCATGGCCAGCGGCTGCGGCAGATCGGCCAGGGCCTCACGCCAGTACGCCAGTTGCCGGGCCGCCAGGCTGTCCGGGTCGGACTCGTCACCGAGCACGTCCCGCTGCCACAGCGTGTAGTCCGCGTACTGCACCGGCAGCGGCTCCCACGCCGGAGCCCTGCCCTCCCTGCGGGCCGCATAGGCGGTGGTGAGATCGCGGAACAGCGGCCCGAAGGACTCACCGTCCACGGCTATGTGGTGCGCCACCACGACGAGGGTGTGCTCGCGCGGTCCGCACCGCACCAGCCTGGCGCGGATCGGTATGTCGGCGGCCAGGTCGAAGGTCTCGGTGGCCGCCTCGTCGACCGCCGCGGCCCGCTCCTCCTCCGCGACCTCGACGACCGGCAGGTCGAACGGCTTCTCCCCGGATGCCAGCACCTGCTGGTGCGGCACACCGTCGTCGCCCTCGACGATCACCGTGCGGAGGACCTCGTGCCTGTCGATGACGTCGCGGAGCGCCGCCTGGAGCGCCTCCACGTTCAGCTCACCGGTCAGCCGCAGGGCGAAGGAGCCGTTGTAGGTCGGTGAAGGGCCTTCGAACTGGTCCACGAACCACAGCCGACGCTGCGCGAACGACAACGGGATCATTGAGTCTCCAAAATCGGCAGAACCAGGGAGCGAGCCGTCACTCAGCTCTGGTCGAGCAAGGTCAACAGTTCGTCGTTGTAGAAGTCGTCGATGGAGCACGCCCCCGACAGCGTCGAGAAGTACCGGTCGATCAGCTCCTGGTGTCCGACCAGCTTTTGCAGCATCTCGACCCGCCCCTCGGGCTTGAGTTCGGCCACGTTGAGCGCGCCCTGGTAGTGGCTGAAGGCGTCGTCGCCCAGGTTGTCCTCGTAGCGGCTCAGCGCCGCCGTGAGCGCGGCTTCGTCGTGCAACCGGTCCCCGATGCAATCGGTGAGCGTCTGGGCCTGGACGAAGGCCTCGGTGATACCGCGGGCGGTGATGGAGTCCTTGTGGTTCACCGCGTCACCGACCAGCACCCACCCGGGTCCGAAGGCCTTGCGGAAGTAGTTCTCCTGATGCCCCGTCCCGTAGAGCTGCTCCACGCGCTCGCCGGACTGCATCCGCTCGTACAGCTCGGGCGCCGTCGAGCGGAAGGTCTCCAGGTAAAAGGGCTCAACTCCCTTGCGGACGTCGTTGTACTCGTCCTGCGGGAAGTACGTCATGAGCAACGTGAGGTCGTCGTTGGTCGGGATGACACCGACCCAGCGCCCCGGCCGTTCGTACAGCTCGAAGTGTGCGGGAACCCCGGCCCAGTAGCTGTAGTAGGTGCAGGTCAGCCGCGGGTGCTCGATCACGTTCGGGGCTCCGGCCTTGCGGGCCACCAGGGAGCGCATGCCGTCCGCGCCGACGACGAGGCGCGCCCGGTCCGTCGCCTGGACGCCGCCGGGCGTGGTGTACCGCACCCCGACGACCCGGTCACCCTCGAACACCAGGTCGTTGACCGCGCAGGACTCCCGGAACTCCACACCGGCCGCCACGGCCCCGTCCGCGAGGATCGGGTCGAGCAAGTACCGTCTCGGCGCGTACGTGGTCCGCAGGCCGTCGATCGGCAGGGAGAAGCCGTCGATACGGACGCCGGGCCCCTCGTAGCTCTGGTGAGTGATCGGCCGGCAGCCCGCGTCGCGGAGCCTGTCGAGCAGCCCCCACCGATTGAGCAGTGCAACGCCCTCCTGGTGGATGTAGTGCGAGGACAGCGTGTCCTGCGGGAAGCGCGCTTTCTCCAGGAGCAGGACTCGGTATCCCTGCTGAGCGAACAACATGGCCGTGGGCGAGCCCGCGCAACGGGCACCTATGACAATCACGTCGTACATAGCGCCACTCCTACCAGATTGTTTTTTGGCCGCAAAGCGACCTCAGCCGGAAATTTAGCGATTCTCAAGCGCGCTATCGACGCAGCGGACGGAATACCCGCTAAACGAGCACGAATTCGATGTTAGCCGTCCGAACAGGCTCGGGAAATACATATGGAGCTGGGCCGGGCCCCAAAAAGCCTTCGGGCCGTGTCGTGTCTCGCCGGCGAGACACGACACGGCCCGAAGGCTCCCGACGCTATCGGGTTGCCGCACCCAGGGATGCGATGTACGCGGAAATCGACGCCACTGTCGGGTTGAGGTACATCTGGTCCATCGGCACCTCGACGCCCAACTCCTCGATGTAGGCGCCCTGGATCCTGGCCATGATCACGGACTGACCGCCCAGGGCGAAGAAGTCGTCGTCGCCCGATATGTCATCGCGCTTGAGTTCCCGGCACCAGATGGTGCGCACCCCATCGGAAATCATCCCCACATTCCTCTCGATTGTCATCGCGGGCCGTCGGCTATGCCGCCGTGGCGCTACCGGCAGGCTGGTTCATGTAAGCGTCGACCAGCGCCGCGCGGTCCACTTTCCCGTGCGGACTCAACGGAAGCCGCGGGACGGTGATGAATGCGGCCGGAACCATGTTCCGCGGCAGCGTCTCAAGGAGAGCGGTGCGCACGTCGTTCTCGGCGAGATCCTCCCCTTCGGGAACGATGAACGCGGTCAGCTCGGCCTCGCCGGCGCCGGTGTACGTGACCACCACGGCGGCCTCCCGTACCCCGGACAGCCTGGCGAGCGCGCGCTCGATGTCGGTGGGGTCGATGCGCATGCCCCGCACCTTCACCTGCGCGTCGATCCTGCCGAGGACGACGAGTTCGCCGGCCTCGGTGACGTAGCCGCGGTCGCCCGTGCGGTACACCCTGCGCGGCTCTCCGTCGACCTCGATCGTCGTGAACTTCTGGTTCTCGGGACCTGTGTTGAGGTAGCCCGCGCCGACGCTGGCCCCGGCGATGCAGATCTCGCCCTGCTCCCCCGGCGCGACCCCGCGCAGTTGCGCGTCCAGGAGGTGGATGTCGGTGTTGTGGGCCGGCCTGCCGACCGGTGCGACCTGCTGTCCGCCGGGCCGGTGTCCGGCGAGGTCGTACGACGTCGCGACATCCGTGCACTCGGCGACGCCGTACTGGTGCAGGAGGGTGCAGGTGTTGCCCTCGCGCCGCGCCCAGTCCGCGATCCGCTCGAACTTCAGCGGCTCCCCGCCGAAGAGCATGTAGTCGAGCCGGGTGAGCGCGTCACCGCCCCGCGCGGTCTCCCAGTCCACCAGCAGGTACAGCGTGCTGGAGGCGCAGTGGATCACGCGTACCTCGTGCTCGGTCAGCATGCGGTAGGCGAGCATGGCGTCGAAGTTCCGGCTCGCCATCAGGTACTGGGTGGCGCCGCAGAACAACGGCGTCATCAGGGCCCGCTGGGAGAGGTCGAACCCGAACGCGCTGACGACCAGGTTGTTCGACCCCTGGTGCAGGCCGTACTCGAGCTTCAGCCAGTTCATCAGGTTGAACCAGCCCTCGTGCCGCACCGCGGTCAGCTTCGGCGTACCGGTCGAGCCGGACGTGAAGACCGCGTAGCACACGTCGTCCCCGGTGACGGAGACGGCGGGAGCAGTCGCCGGGAGACCGGCCAGGTAGTCGGACAGCTGCCCGAGGTCGATGACCTCGACGGCCGCCGACTCGACCAGCCCCGCCGTCGCCGGGGAGGCCACGATCAGGGCGAGGTCGGGCACCTGACCCAGCAGCAGCTGGAGCCTGGCCGACGGGTAGGCCGGATCGAACGGTACGTAGGCCGCGCCCGCCTTCAGCGTCCCGAGGACGGCGACGAGCATGTCGATCGAGTAGTCGAGGCACACCCCGACCTTCGCGCCGCGTCCGTGTCCGCACGTGGCGAGGAAGTGCGCGAACCGGTTCGCCCTCGCGTCCAGCTCCGCGTACGTCACCTGCTGTCCGGCACAGAAGACGGCAACGGCGTCGGGCGTGGCTGCCGCGTGCGCCTCGAACTGCTTGTGGACGACGGGCGCCGAGGGCAGGGCAACCCGCTTTCCCTGAAGGATCATCAACTGACTCCGATGTGACAGGTGTCCGATCAGGCGAGCCGCCGGCGCACCACGGGGAACGGGCTTGTCAGGCACCTCTGGGCGGTGCGCCTCTAGGCGGTGAGCCGATCGGTGGCGTCGAGCACCTTGGTCACCCACTTTTCGACGGGCAGACCGTGCGCGGCAGCCAACTTCGAGTAGTAGTCCAGCTGGTCGGCCGACAGCTCGATGGTGAGCGTGGTGGCCTTCCGCCGGCGCTTGTCAGCGCCCGCCGACGCGGCGATCCGGGGTACCTCTTGCTTCTCGTCAGCGCCGCTCGGGGGGATTTCGGTCGTGCGGCTCTGCTCGCTCAAGCTGGCGCGAACCGCCTTGCGGAGTTCATTGCGCGACCACTTCTGCTGTTCGGCCTTGCACAGCCAGTAGTCCTGCTCCGGTGACGACAGGCGGGTCACTTCCGCGTGGTGGGCGAAGCTGAGGCTGTCCCGCCTGCGGTGCTGCTCGAACCGCCGAGCCACCCACGCGTAGTTGCGCAAGGTCTGGTAGTCGAGACCGGTGCGCTCGATCGCCTCCCGGTACCGCCGCCAGCCGTAGGCGGCCTCCCCGAAGATCAGCCAGTCGGCGAGCCACCACGCCGAGGAGTTCGTGAGCTCGCGCAGGCTGGTCCCGATCCGCTCCCAGGACCGCTCCGACAGGTCCTTCGGGAGGATCATCCCCGACTTCTGCACCGTTGCCTGTCTCCCCACGAAGGAGAGCACCACATCGCGCTGCGCGGGCTCACCGCGGGTGGCCACCGGTTTCGGCTTGTAACTGCTGACGGTTCTCACAGGATGTCCCCCACAGCCTTGTCTTCCAACCAGCGTTCTCCAGCGAAATTCGAGCGGCTTTCAGTTCGCCGCCATGGCCTCTCGCAGGCTCTTCGGTCGCATATCGGTCCAGTTCTGCTCGACGTATTCCAGGCACTCGGACCTCGCCGCCTCACCGAAGACGACCCGCCAGCCTGCGGGCACCTCGGCGAACACCGGCCACAGAGAGTGCTGCTCCTCGTCGTTGACCACGACGTAGAAGCGGCTTTCCTGGTCGTCGAAGGGGTTCGTACTCAACTGCCACCGTCCTTAACCGTCACGAGATGACTCGGGATTGGAGTCCGTCAGGGGTTTCTTGTGGAGCAGCGCGGGTGACGGAGCGGCGTCCGGTGCGTGCCGGACGCCGCGAAGACCCAGAAGAAGCCCCCTGGGGGCGGGCAGAGTTCACCGACGCCGTCGTCCTGTCGACAGGACACCCGGCGTCCGCCGCGCCCCGTGAATGCTGACGAACCTAGGACCCGAACGCCAACATCACAAGGGCGGACAAAACTTGGCCGCCCGCTCGTCCGTCCGAATCTGTACCCCCCTTGGGGCGCTGTGCCACTATGACCGAGCAGTGGCCCATTGACTGGGCCTGCTCGAATTCGGGTTCCGTCAATTTCCCCCGCCGACGCGATCGGGAGTGCGTGCAGTCGATGCACGGCCTGCACGGCTGACCCGTCGGGCCTGGTCTCCTGAATGGAGACACCCCGGACCCCACCCCCAGCGGAACACCGTCGCACAGCGGCGACCGTATTTGCGCCGCACCAAGGGCAAAGGAATTCCTCATGGACGCATTGGCCGAAGCCGCTCTCGCGGGTGCTTCGCCTGACGAACTGGTCCGGGAGAACGTGCCGGACGAGTACCTGGCCGCGTACCTGCACGAAGAGGACGCCCGCATGTTCGACGGCGTCCCGGACAAGGACGTGCGCCGCTCGCTCCGGGTCGGGATGGTGCCGATGCCGGAACTGGCGCCGGACGAGGCGCTGATCGCGGTCATGGCCAGCTCCGTCAACTACAACACGGTCTGGTCGGCGATGTTCGAACCGCTGCCCACCTTCGACTTCCTGCGCCGGTTCGGCCGCCAGGGCGGGTTCGCCGCCCGGCACGACCTGCCGACCCACGTGATCGGCTCGGACGGCGCCGGTGTGATCGTGCGGGTCGGCTCGGGGGTGCGGCACTGGCGCATCGGCGACCACGTGGTCGTCTCACCGTCCTACGTGGACGACCAGGAGCCCGCGACGCACGCCGACGGCATGCTCGGCGCGGAGCAGCGCGTGTGGGGCTTCGAGACCAACTTCGGCGGCCTGGCCCACTACGCGGTGGTGCGGGTCAGCCAGCTGGTGCCCAAGCCCACGCACCTGACCTGGGAGGAGGCCGCGTCCTTGTCGCTGTGCGGCAGCACCGCCTACCGGATGCTGGTCAGCGACCGCGGTGCGCGCATCAAGCAGGGCGACGTCGTGCTGATCTGGGGGGCCACCGGTGGTCTCGGCGCCTACGCGGTGCAACTGGTGAAGGCGGGCGGCGGCATCCCCGTCGGTGTGGTCAGCTCGGAGGAGAAGGCGCAGGCGCTACGCCGGCTGGGCTGCGACGTGGTCATCAACCGCAACGACATCGGCCTGGGCGGCCACGCCCCGAGCCCGGACGAGACCATCGCCATGGGCAAGCGGCTCGGCAGCCGGATCCGGGCCGAGGTGGGCGAGGACCCGCACGTGGTGTTCGACTACGTCGGCGCCGCCACCTTCGGGATCTCGGTGTTCGTGGTGCGCAAGGGCGGCGTGGTCGTCACCTGCGGGTCCAGCACCGGCTACCAGCACCAGTACGACAACCGCTACCTGTGGATGAACCTCAAGCGGATCATCGGCAGCCACGCGGCCAACCTGCAGGAACTGCGGGAGTTCAACCGGCTGGTGCAGCTGGGAAGGCTCATGCCCGCGCTGTCCACCGTGTACCCGCTCGACGAGATCGGCGAGGCCGCCCGGCTGGTGCAGAACAACCAGCACATCGGCAAGGTCGGTGTGCTGTGCCTGGCCCCGCACACCGGGCTCGGGGTCACCGACCCCGCCTCGCGTGCCCGGATCGGTGCGGACCGGCTCAACCCGCTGGGGGACTCGGACCGATCCACGAGCCCGGTCCCGGTCCTCACCGGGTCCGCCAGGTGAGAGGGGGGACGCAACCGTGACCGAGCACGCTGTGAGCATCCTGGGGACGGGCTCGTACGCGCCGAAGGAGGAGATCAGCAACGCCGAGGTCGCCGAGCGCGTGGGCGTCGAGCCGGAGTGGATCGAACGCAAGACGCAGATCCTGAGCCGCCGGTACGCCGCCGCGAGCGAGGCGACCTCCGACCTTGCGACGCGGGCCGCCCAAGAGGCGCTGGAGAACGCCGGGCTGACCTGCGACCAGGTGGACTACCTCGTCGTGGCCACCTCGACCGGGGACTCGCCGCAACCGCCGACGAGCTATCTGGTGCAGAACAGGTTGGACGCCTGGAACGCGGCCTGCTTCGACATCAACGTGGTGTGCAGCGGTTTCGTGTACGGCCTGATGCTGGCGCGCAGCCTGATCGCGGTGAACCCGGGCGCCCGCGCGCTGGTCATCGGCGCCGACGTGTACTCGCGCATTCTGGACTTCTCCGACCGCAGGACCGCAGTGCTCTTCGGCGACGGCGCGGGTGCGGCCGTGGTCGGCGCGGCGGCGGAGCCCGGCATGGTCGCGTTCCACCTGGCCAGCCGAGGCGACGCCGGCGGCCTGATCCGCGTCGAGGCGGGCGGCAGCCGGCTGCCCAGCAGTCATCAGACCGTGGACGAGGGCGCCCACTACTTCCGGATGCACGGCCGCGGGGTGCGGGACTTCGTGATGGAGGAGCTGCCGCCGGCCATGGCGGCGCTGTGCGCGAAGGCGGGCGTCGGCCTCGACGAGGTGGACCACTTCGTCCCGCACCAGGCCAACGGGGTAATGCTGGATGAGTTGGTGGAGCGGTCCGGGCTGTCCGGCGCGCACACCCACCTGGTACTGAAGGAGTTCGGCAACATGGGCAGTGCGGCGGTGCCGTTCGCGCTCGACCGGGCCAACCGGAACAACGAGTTGTCCGACGGAGATCTGGTCCTGCTGGCCGGTTTCGGTGGCGGCATGTCCATCGGTGCCTGCCTGCTGCGTTGGGGGGTTCCCGCATGACCGGGACCGTCAGCCTGCCGGGTGCCATCCACCGGGTGGGGATCGTCGGCAGCGGCACGATGGGCGCCGGCCTCGCCGAGATCTGCGGCCGGGCAGGGCTGGACGTGGTGGTCGTGGCCTCCGGGCCTGCCTCCGTGCCCGCCGGGCTCGGACGGCTGGTCTCCTCGCTGGACCGGGCCGTGACCCGTGGCAAGCTGTCCGAGGACGACCGGGATGCCACACTGGCGCGCGTCGCGTTCACCACCGAACTCGACGACCTGGCCGACCGCGACCTCGTGATGGAGGCGATCCGGGAGAACGAGGACCAGAAGTCCGAGCTGTTCGTGGCACTCGACAAGGTCGTCGAATCCCCGCAGGCCATCCTCGCGTCGAACACCTCGTCCATCCCGATCATGCGCCTGGCCAGGGTCACCAGCAGGCCGGAGCAGGTGGTCGGCCTGCACTTCTTCAACCCGGTGCCCGTGATGCCGCTGGTGGAGCTGATCGGTTCGCTGCTCACCGGGGAGCACACCCTGCAGCGCATGACCGAGTTCGTCGGGGGCTCCCTCGGCAAGACGCCGATCCGCTCGCCGGACCGGGCCGGCTTCGTGGTCAACTCCCTGCTCATCCCCTACCTGCTGAGCGCGATCAGGATGGTCGAGTCCGGCTTCGCCACGGCTGAGGTGGTCGACCAGGGCATGACGCTCGGCTGCTCGCACCCCCTGGGGCCACTGCGGCTGACCGACATGATCGGCCTGGACGTCGTCGCCGCGATAGCGGAATCCCTGCAAGCGGAGTTCCGCGAACCGCAGTTCACCCCGCCCGCCCTCCTGCTGCGGATGGTGGAGGGCGGGCTGCTGGGCAAGAAGTCCGGCCGCGGCTTCTACCCCTACTCCTGACCGGTTCGGCCGGAGGCGACGAGGGTCCGCGACCGGGGAACGTGCTGTGACAGCGTGCGGTCACGTCCGTGGCCTCGTACCGGGCCGGTGGGCTGATCACCCACCGGCCCGGTATTTCATTCCACGACCATCACCGACGTCGTCATCCAGACCGACCGGAGCGCATCCCGGGGAGCCTCTTGCCGCTTGTCGGCACATGGGCGACGGCCGGTACACCGTCTGGCCGCGCGGAACGCGACGCCCGGTGGTCGAGCGAGACCTGTGGTGTCTCGCTCGACCACCGGGCGTGTTGTGGCGAGTCAGGCCTGCTTGCCGCAGAACTCCGCCTCCAGCTCGGCGTCGAAGACGCCGATCGGCGCCTGCATGGACCACCCCGTGCCGTAGAGCCAGTCACCGTTGACGTTGGTGGAGAGCATGTGGCGGCCGTCCCGGGTGCCGTAGGTGTAGGTCCAGGACCCCTCGGTGCCGCCGAACATGCCGTACACGGTGGTGCCGCAGGGCAGTGTGGTCGAGGCGACCCCGTATCCGTAGCTCATGCCCGGGATCCAGCTGGTGGTCGGGGTCATGGTGAACATCTCCTGCTGCTCGGCGGCCGGCAGCAGGCGGCCGCGCAGCAGCGCGCTGAAGAAGGTGTCGAGGTCTCCGTTGGTGGAGATCATGTCGCCGGTGGCGAAGACCCAGCCGGGGTTCAGCTCGGTGACGTCGTAGGACGGGATGCCGGAGCCGTTCTGGTTGAGGTGGGAGTACGCGCGGCCGTGCGGACCGTCGATCTCCGTGTCGCCGGCAGCCGGCTCGTAGGTGCCGGTCAGGTGGAGCGGGCGGGCGATCCGGTCGTGGATCTCGTCGGCCAGGCTCCGCCCGGTGGCCTTCTCGATGATCATGCCGGCCAGCACGTAGTTGGTGTCGGAGTAGCCCCAGCTGGTTCCGGGGGCGAAGGCCGGCGGGTAGGCGACGGCGAGACCGACCAACTGCTCGGGGGTCATCCTGTCGAAGCGGTGCTCCAGGAAGGCGGTGCCGATGACGGCGTCCTGGACGGTGCTGGAGAGGACGTAATTGTAGATCCCGCTGGTCTGGTTGAGCAGCTGGCGGACGGTGATCCTGCTGCCGTCGTAACCGTTGCCGTCGACCAGACCGGGCAGCCACTGCTCCACCGAGTCGTCCAGGCGCACCTTGTGCTCGGCGGCCAGTTGCAGCATCACGGTGGCCACGAAGGTCTGGGTGGTGCCGCCGATCCGGAACCGGTCCTGTGGCTGCTGCAGGGCCCCCGTGCTGAGGTCGGCCACCCCGGCGCGGCCGAACCAGCTTCTGTGGCGGCCGTCGAGGATCTGCACGGTGGCCCCGGGCAGACCGCCCTCGGTCACCGCGCGGTTCAGCACGTCCTGAACCCCTGGGTGGGAGCCGTCGTGGCCGGTGGTGGTCGCGGCGGTGGCGGGTGCGGCTGCCGTCATCGCCAGCAGCGTCCCGGCGGCGCATAGGCCGGCGGCGGCGCGGATCTTGAGCTTCAAGGTGTCCCCCTCGGGTGTGTGCGGCCCGCTCGCTGCGGGTTTCGCGGATGAGCTGACGGTTGATCAGCAGCGGTAGTGGTCCGCCTCGTACGGCCTCGACCGGGACGCCGATGTATTCGGCCTGCTCCGGGCGCAGGACGGTGAGCTTGACGCCGAGCGCGTCGGGCGGAGACGGGCGACCTTCCCGTCCATGCGTTCGGGGAGCACATGGGCCCCGATCGGGTACTGCTCGGTCTTGGTGAACAGTTCGCCGGACGGTGCGGCGATGGGCACGCCTGCGCTGAAGACTTTGCGGGCGCCAACTGGAGCACGGGACGCATGGCGCTGGAGTCGGCGGACCGTGGCCGCCCGCCGTCGAGGAACGGTGGAAAGCGAGCCGGGAACTGTTCGAGATCCGCTGGGGAGACACACCGGGAATGGCGCTGTGCCGCGATGGCGTGCGAGCGCCACCCACCTGGTACCAAGGCGCCACAAACACTCCTGGGGAGATGAAGTATCCGTCGGCGGGGATTTCAAGGTCCGTTCGAACGGCTGTCGGTGTGTCCGACACAAGTCGTAATTCATGAGCACTCCAGGACGGCGTGCCAGGCTCCCCCCTGTTCGCACGCGTTACATGGAGGCCTGATGGCGATTCACGCCAGCAACTTCGAACGATCGGGAAACGAACAGACCGGACCAGAGCGGACCGTGGTACCTCAGCAGCGAAGGCTTCCCGGGGAGCGCCCGCGCCGCGGTCAGGTGATGACCACGAAGGTCGGCCTGCGGATGCCCTCCGGGGCGTCCTTCGACGAGTGGGAACAGGCCGGCCGTCAGCTGTCCGGCATCGTCGACTCCTCGTCCTGGTGGCTCGGCGACTGGCTGGTGTTCGGCAAGGACCACTACGTGGACCGCTATCAGCACGGCATCCGGGCCGTCGGGTTGCAGTACCAGACCCTGCGCAACTACGCCTGGGTCTCCCGGCGGTTCGCATTCGACCGGCGGCGCCCCGCGCTGACCTTCCAGCACCACGCGGAGCTTGCCTCGCTGCCGTTGGACCAGCAGGAGATGTGGCTCGACCGCGCGGAGCAGAACCGGTGGACCACCAAGCAGCTGCGCCGGGCCATTCGTGCCTCCCGCGAGCTCGAGGAGCAGACCGGCACGCCCGTCGAGCCGGTCCGTCGGCTCGAACTCCCCGGCAGCCGGCTCCGGTCGTGGCACCGGGCCGCCGAGCAGATGGGCATCGACTTCGATCAGTGGGTGATGGCGAGCCTCGACACTGCGGCCGCCCGCGTCCTGGAGGACCTCAAGGACCTGCCCGAAGTACGTGGACTCAAGGGCGTCAACGAGCTGTCCGAAGCCGAGCGCCCGGCCGCCATCAGCGCCTGAACACGCAGCATCCCGTGAGCTGCGCCGGGGGACCTGACATCTCAGGGCCGGGCATTACGGGAGCCGGGCATCACGGGAGCCGGGCATCACGGGAGCCGGCCTATCAGGTCGGCCGTCGCGCGCTTGTGGATGCAGTCGCTGCCGGCGAACGACTCCCGCACCCGCTCTCGGACCTCGCCAGGCTGCTCCTGGCTGAGCTTGAACATCCCGTCGGCCCCGGTCACCCGCACCCGGAAGGCACCCACAGCGGGCCCGATCTTCCGGAAGTAGCCGAGCGACTCGCTCATGTCCCAGCCGGTGCCGAAGTCGCGCTCGTAGGCCCGCACCGTGGCCTGCACCACGTCCATGGCGTCGTCCATCGAGTCGAGCTTCTCCACCTCGCCACGGACGTGCACCGAGGTGAAGTTCCAGGTCGGGGCGGCCGGGGTCACCTGGTACACGGTCGGCGAGACGTAGGAGTGCGGGCCGGTGAAGGTCAGGAGGACGCCGCCGCCGTCCTCGAGCGCCTTCCAGTGCGGGTTGGCCCGGTTCATGTGCGCCAGCAGGGTGAGCCCGGACAGGTCGGCCGGTAGTTCGGTGCCGTCCTGCGCCGGGTCGCAGATCACCGGCAGATGGGTGGCGAACGGGATGCCCCCAGGGCTGCCGTTGGACACCGCGAGTGCCAACGGATTTTCTCGGATCAAATCGATTTTCCATGAACTGTGCGGTTCACGATAAAAACTCGGGACGAACATCCGGAATTCACCCTCTCAGTGGTTCGACTCAAGACCGCCGTCCTGTCGACCGGACAATGAACACCGTCCGCGAGCCCGTCTTGAGTGACCCTGTCGCGATCTTTCCTCGCTCCTCATGCTGACGTCAAAGAGTTCTCCGGACAATGCCGAACGACCGTCTTGCGGGCCACCACCACCAGGAAGACTCCGATCCACTCCAATTCAAGCCGTCCACAATTCACTTCCGAGCGGAAATGAATCATCATCCGATGAGCAAGACGGAGTTGGCGAGACGGCCGGGCCGACCATGGATCATCTCCGGCCTCCCTCGGCGAACCGGCGGCTTGGGAGTCCTTGCACCGCACCCCCCACATCGCCGGCCGACGCGGCCCACGGCGGCTGTCCTGTCGACCGGACATCGAGTCGCCATCGACCTGAACTCCAGCACTTTTACAGGTGATCGGGGGCAGAGCTTCCACCCGGGCCGACCGGCTCGCAATGATGGATCCGAAACTACAGCCCGGCCGCGGATTCACCACGGCCGGCGATTGCGAGGTTTCTCATGACGCCCAGTCCGCATTCAGCGCTGGCCAAGGCCCGGTCCATCAGCGAGGCACTGCCGTGGCTGGCCCGCCACCAGGGCCGGACGGTCGTCATCAAGCTGGGCGGGCACGCGATGGTCGACGCGGAACTGACCGCGGCCTTCGCCCGTGACGTCGCCTTCCTGCGCTACGCCGGCCTGCGGCCCGTGGTCGTCCACGGCGGCGGCCCGCAGATCGACCGGGAACTTGAACACCGCGGTCTGGAGCGGGAGTTCAGGGCCGGGCTGAGAGTCACCTCGCCGCCCGCGATGAACATCGTCCGGATGGTGCTGGCCGGGCAGGTGCAGCGCGAACTGGTCGGCCTGATCAACAGTCACGGCCCGCTGGCCGTCGGGATGACCGGCGAGGACGCGGACACCCTCACCGCCACCCGGCTGATGCCGTGGATCGACGGCGAGCCGGTCGACGTCGGACGGGTCGGCAGCATCACCCGGGTGGACACCGCGGTCCTGGAGACCCTGCTGGACACCGGCCGGATCCCGGTGATCTCCTCTGTCGCCCGCAGCGCCGAGGACCGCGACGTCTACAACATCAACGCCGACACCGCGGCGGCCGCGCTCGCGACCGCACTGGGCGCCGAGGCGCTCGTCATACTGACGGACGTCGCGGGGCTCTACGCGGGCTGGCCGCACAGCGAGGAGGTCATCCAGCGGCTCACGGCCGGCGAGTTGGAGAAGCTCCTGCCGGAGCTGAGCGACGGCATGGTGCCCAAGATGACCGGCTGCCTGCACGCCGTGCGCGGCGGCGTGGGCGCGGCCCGGGTGATCGACGGACGGATCCCGCACGCGGTACTCCTCGAGATGTTCACCGAGGACGGGGCCGGCACGGTGATCGTGCCGGACCCGGACCCAGACCCGGACGAGACGGAGGTCCTGGCGTGAACGGGCAGCGACAACAGCAACGGCAAACCATCGGCTTGGCATGGCCCCATGGCGGGCGATCCCGGTTCAGCGGCACACGAACGACGACACTCGAGCGAAGGCGAGGGCAGTGCCCATGACCCACACCCTGGGCTCCTCCCACGCCCGACGGCCGGGTCCCACCATGCCGTCATCCGGTCCGGCGGGTCACCATGCCCCAAGGTCGGCCGAGTTCATCCCGCGACCGCCGGATTCCGACCGCCTGACACACGCAGCGGATCTCACACCGCAGCCGGCGGCCGGCGGCCACGAGCTGACCCTCGCGGCCGAAACGGACGGGGACGAGGCCCGCGGGCTCGCCGCCTCTCTCCCGCCCAGGGCCGGGCTCGTACTGCTGAGCGCCGTGGCCGAGACCGACGCCTCGCCACCCGAGCCCGCGGTGGCCCCGCTTCGCTCCGGCCTGAGCATTCTGCCGACGTACCAGGAGCCCGGGCCGGACCTACCGACCGGCGATCCCGAGTCCGGCGCCCCCGAGTTCTGGCAGGCGCCTCCGAACGATCCGCCCGACGCTCTCATCCGCCTGCGGTTCGCCGACGCCATCGCGCTCGAACGTGCCGGCGCCGCCTTCGGCACCGGATCAGGCCCGGACCTCGGCGACGCGTGGAGCGACCTCGCGACGCTCACCCTCCAGATCTCCGGCGACGCCGGCGTCGAGACCCTCCGGGCCGTGCTCGCGGTCCTCGACGCGGCAGCGGTCACGGCCGAGTCGCTCACCGTGCACACACACGAACTCGACGACGTCTACGCCGCGTTCACCAGCCTGCCCTGAAGTCCGGGCGGTCCCGGAGCACCAGTCGGCGGTGGCCGTGGGCCGCGGTGTCACGGCAAGGCGAGGGTGCCGCACTTGACGCTGGCGCCCGCCCGGGGCAGCGTCCGCTCCGGTGCGCACGGTCGCTCAGGCCAGGTCGTCGCGGGTCACCCGGCGGTGCGCGGTGCGCCACTTGCCGCGGGTGCGGACCAGGACGTCCTCCATGACGCACACGTACAGGGCCTTGGAACTGCCTCCGCCCGGTGTGACGTACACCAGGGCCGAGCAACGGGTGTGCAGCGACCCGTCCGCCTGGGGCTGTACGTCGAGCATGCCGACCCAGTGGTCGAGGCGGCTGCCGGCCCGCCGCTGCCGTGCCGCGCCGGCCCGCACGTAGCGGGCGAGCCCGGCGCGCGCACGCACCGGCTCGGACAGGGAGGGCAGTTCGATGACGGCGTCCTCGGTGAAGGTGGCCGCCCAGCGCTCGGTGTCGTGCGCGTCGAGGATCTGCATCTGGTGTGCGTAGAACTGCTGTGCTTCCGCGTACAGGGCGGCGAACTTCCGGCTCTGGAGTGTGCGTTCGGCCGTTCCCTCCAGCTCGACAGTCATGATCTCGGCCTCCGCCTCCGTGCGTGTTCCCTGGGCCGTGTCCCTTGGGGCGGGTGAGGTACGCCGAGGGGATCCCGGGCACTGCGAGGAATCCGAACTCGGTACGGACAGTCTTTGAAGTTCCGCTCGAGCCTCTTTCAAATACGCCTCAAGCGTTCCTGCCGACGATGGATGCCACGAGCCACGACAGCCCCTCGGCCCGACCATCCGGAGGCAATCAGCGGTGATGGACTTTCCGTACCCGGATCTTCCGGTGGACGGCCTGCTTCGGCAGGTCGCCGTGCGCGCCCCCGCGGTTGTTGCGCTGTGCGCGGGACGTGCCGGGGTGCCCTTCGCCGGGCTCTCGGCACCATGGCGAGCGCGGCACCGACTCCGGCTTCGGGCCGCCGCGTCGGGCCCCCGACCGTCTGACCGTGGACATCCCGGGCGACGGCGACATCGGGACCCCACAGACCATCCCCACCGCCCTGGCAAAGGCCTCGTTCACCCCCGAGACCCTCACCGTGCACACGCACGAACCGACGTCTTCCCAGCCCTCACCTTCTGGACGTGACCGGCGACCGGTCCCGGCAGCACCACCCATCCCCTCACATTCCGCGCAAGAGCAGGAGTCTGTACGACATGGCCACCTTTCTCTCATCAGTGGGCCGCTTCGCCTTCCGGCGACGCGGCCTGGTGACCCTGCTGTGGCTCGCCGCCCTCGTGGGAATCGGCGTCGCCGCCTCGTCCGCGCCCACGCCGCCCGCCGACACGTTCTCCATGCCGGGCACGGAGTCCCAGAAGGCCTTCGATCTACTCAAGGAGAAGTTCCCGGCGGCGAACGCGGAAGGCGCCACCGCCCGCGTGGTGCTGCGTGCCCCGCAGGGCCACAAGCTCGCCGACCCGGAGGAGAGGGCCAAGGTCGAGGACCTCGTCGGCCGGCTCGGCAGGGCACCCGAAGTGGTCGCCGTGTCCGACCCGTTCAAGGCGAACGCCGTCAGCAAGGACGGCACCACCGCCTACGCGGTCGCCACCTACAAGGTCGCCGCCACCAAGCTGGACGACAAGGCGCACGACGCCCTCACCGGGGCCCTCGACCACTCCCGCAAGAGCGGCCTGACCGTCGAGGCCGGCGGTGACGCGGTCAAGCTGGACGCGGGCTCCGCCAGCGGCACCGAGGGCATCGGCATCCTGGTCTCCGCCCTCGTCCTGATCCTCACCTTCGGCTCGATGATCGCCGCGGGCATGCCCCTGCTGACCGCGCTCATCGGCGTCGCCATCGGCACCTCCGCGATCACCGCGCTCGGCTCCACCCTGGGCCTGTCGAGCACCACCTCCACGCTGGCGATGATGATCGGCCTCGCGGTCGGCATCGACTACGCCCTGTTCGTCATCTCCCGCTACCGCTCCGAGCTGTCCGAGGGCCGCGAGCGCCAGGACGCCGCCGCACGCGCCGTCGGCACCGCGGGCACCGCCGTCGTCTTCGCCGGCCTCACCGTGATCATCGCCCTGGCGGGCCTCGCCGTGGTCAACGTGCCGATGCTCACCAAGATGGGCCTCACCGCGGCCGGCACGGTCGCCATCGCAGTCCTCATCGCCATCACCTTCGTCCCCGCCCTCCTCGGCTTCGCACCGATCAAGGTCATGCCCCGCGCCGAGCGCAAGCGGTTCTACGGCAAGCCGCTGACCGCCCGTCAGCAGCGCAAGGCCGACAAGCGGGCCGCGCGCCAGAAGCCGAACCTCGGCACCCGCTGGGCCGCGTTCGTCGTCCGCCGCCCCCTGGTCGTCCTGCTCGTCGGTGTCGCGGGCCTCGGCGCCCTCGCCATCCCCGCGGCCGGCATGCAGCTCGGTCTGCCGAGTGAGGGCACGTACGCGAAGGACACCACCCAGCGCAAGGCGTACGACCTGCTGTCCGACTCTTTCGGAGCCGGCTTCAACGGCCCGCTGACCGTCACGGTCCAGGGCAAGGACACGGCCGCCGCGGCGGGCCGGGTCGGCAAGCGGCTCGCGAAGGTCGAGAACGTCGCGATGGCGAGCCCCGCGGCCACCAACCCCAAGGGTGACACGGCGATCATCACCGTCGTACCGAAGACCGGCCCGCAAGACCACGCCACCGAGGAACTGGTCCGGACGATCCGCGGGATGAAGGACGACTTCCGGTCCTCCGACAACGCCACGGTCCTGGTCACCGGCCAGACCGCCCTCTACATCGACTTCTCCAAGACCCTCGACGATGCCCTCCTGCCCTACCTCGGTCTGGTCGTCGGCCTCGCCTTCCTCCTGCTGATGCTGGTCTTCCGCTCGGTCCTCGTCCCGCTCAAGGCGGCCCTTGGCTTCCTGCTCTCGATCAGTGCGGCGCTCGGCGCGCTCGTCGCGGTCTTCCAGTGGGGCTGGCTCGCCAAGAGCCTCGGCATCGAGCAGCAGGGCCAGATCATGAGCACGCTGCCGATCTTCATGATCGGTGTGGTCTTCGGTCTCGCGATGGACTACGAGGTCTTCCTCGTCGCCCGGATGCGGGAAGCGTACGTCCACGGGGCGAGCCCGTCCGACGCGGTGGTCACCGGCTTCCGCTACGGCGGACGGATCGTCACCGCCGCCGCGGTCATCATGGCCAGCGTCTTCTCCGGCTTCATCCTGGACGCGAACGACTTCGTGAAGATGATCGGCTTCGGTCTCGCCGCCGCCGTCCTCTTCGACGCCTTCGTGGTCCGCATGGCCCTGGTCCCGGCCCTGTTCGCCCTGCTCGGCAGGTCCGCATGGTGGCTGCCGCGCTGGCTGGACCGGCTGCTGCCGGACATGGACGTGGAGGGCGAGAAGCTCACCCGCTTCCCGGCCTCCGCCCCGATCCCCGGCCCCCGTCACGAGCGGGAGCCGGTGCACACGGGCTGACTGACCGTCCGCCCCCTGAGTCCGGGCCGTCAACCCTCCGTCCGGACCGGCCAACGGCCACCGCCGACCCGAGTGCCTCACAGCACAGGGCCGGCGGTGGCCGTCTCTTTGCCCGCCTGTCTCTGTCGTTCTACAGGACGAGGGTGCAGCACTTGACGCTGCCGCCCGCCTTGAGCAGCTCGCCCAGCTCCACGCCGATCGGGTGGAAGCCACGGTCCTTCAGCTTCTCGATGAGCCCTGTGGCCGCCTGCGGCAGCAGCACATTGAGCCCGTCGGAGAACGCGTTGAGGCCGAACACCGCCGCGTCCTCGTCCGTGGCCAGAATCGCGTCCGGGAACATCTCCTGCAGCACCGCCCGGCTGCCCGGCGTGAACGCCGGCGGGTAGTACATGATCTCGGTCGGCGAGAGCACCGCGAGGGCGGTGTCCAGGTGGTAGAAGTCCGGGTTGACCAGCGTCAGACCGATCACCGGCAGTCCCAGGAACTCCTGCGCCTCGGCGTGCGAACGCGGATCGGTGCGGAACCCGGTCCCGGCAAGGATCCGCCGCCCCACCCGCAGGTAGTCACCCTCGCCCTCGTTGATGAACTCCGGCCACAGGATCTCGCGATACCCGTTCCGCTCGAACCAGTCCAGATAGGCCGGCCCCTCCGCGGTCCGCTCCCGGTGTCGGAACCGCGCGCCCAGTACCTTGCCGTCGACCACGGTGGCGCCGTTGGCCGCGAACACCATGTCCGGCAGACCCTCGATCGGCTCTATCACCTCGACCGTGTGCCCGAGCGACACGTACAGCTCCCGCAGCTCCTCCCACTGCCGCAGCGAGGCCGCGGTGTCCGTCGGTTTCTGCGGGTCCATCCACGGATTGATGCTGTACGTCACGTCGAAGAACTGTGGACGGCACATCAGCAGACGGCGCGGAACCGCCTCCCGTACCGCCCGGACGGCCCATTCCTCGTCGGCGACGCCGTTCGAAACCATTGCGGGTTCCTCCTTGTGAGAGTGGAGTGCGAGAGTGCGAACCCGGCGCCGCGGGGGTGGGCGGCACCGGGTGTCAGGGGGGTGCCTCAGCTGAGGACGGTCCAGGTGTCGCCGCCGGCGAGGAGTGCGGCGAGGTCGCCCTTGCCGTGCTGTTCGACGGCGGTGTCGAGCTGGTCGGCCATCTGCGTGTCGTAGACGGGCCTTTCGACGGAGCGGAACACACCGATCGGGGTGTGGTGCAGGGTGTCGGGGTCGGCCAGCCGGGAGAGAGCGAAGGCGGTGGTGGGGGACGCGGAGTGCGCGTCGTGGACCAGGACGTCGGCCTCGTTGTCCGCGCTCACGGTCACCACCTTCAGATCGCCCGTCTGCCGGTCGCGTACGACGCCCTTGGACAGGTCGCTGCCGAAGCGGATCGGCTGCCCGTGCTCGAGGCGGATCACCGCCTCCTCGGCCTGTTGTTTGTCCTTGAGGGCGTCGAAGGCGCCGTCGTTGAAGATGTTGCAGTTCTGGTAGATCTCGACCAGTGCCGTTCCCGGGTGGGCGGCGGCCTGGCGCAGCACCTCGGTCAGATGCTTGCGGTCGGAGTCGATGGTGCGGGCGACGAAGGAGGCCTCCGCGCCGATCGCCAGCGACACCGGGTTGAAGGGCGCGTCCAAAGAGCCCATCGGCGTCGACTTGGTGATCTTGCCGACCTCCGAGGTCGGCGAGTACTGCCCCTTGGTCAGGCCGTAGATCCGGTTGTTGAACAGCAGGATCTTCAGGTTCACGTTGCGGCGCAGCGCGTGGATGAGGTGGTTGCCGCCGATGGACAGGGCGTCTCCGTCACCGGTGACCACCCACACGGACAGGTCCCGACGGCTGGAGGCGAGCCCGGTCGCGATGGCGGGCGCCCGCCCGTGGATCGAGTGCATGCCGTACGTGTTCATGTAGTACGGGAAGCGCGACGAGCAGCCGATGCCCGAGACGAAGACGATGTTCTCCTTGGCCAGGCCCAGCTCGGGCATGAAGCCCTGGACGGCGGCGAGGATCGCGTAGTCACCGCAGCCGGGGCACCAGCGCACCTCCTGGTCCGACTTGAAGTCCCGTGCGGCCAGGGGTGTTTCGGACCTGGGGACGAGAGTCAGGGCCTCAGTGGACATCGATGGCCTCCTTGAGGGCGGTGGCGAGCTGCTCCGCCTTGAACGGCATGCCGTTGACCTGGTTGTACGAGTGGGCGTCGGCCAGGTACCTGGCCCGGATGAGGGTGGCGAGCTGGCCGAGGTTCATCTCGGGGATCACCACCTTGTCGTAGCGCTTCAGCACGCTTTCGAGATTGCGCGGGAAGGGGTTGAGGTGGCGCAGGTGCGCCTGCGCGATCGACTCTCCGGCCGCCCGCAGCCGCCGTACCGCCGCCGTGATCGGGCCGTACGTCGAGCCCCAGCCCAGTACCAGCGTCTGCGCGCCGTGCGGGTCGTCGACCTCCAGGTCGGGTACGGCGATGCCGTCGATCTTGGCCTGCCGGGTGCGGACCATGAAGTCGTGGTTGGCCGGGTCGTAGGAGATGTTGCCCGTGCCGTCCTGCTTCTCGATGCCGCCGATCCGGTGCTCCAGCCCCGGCGTGCCCGGGACCGCCCACGGCCGGGCGAGGGTCTGCGGATCCCGCTTGTACGGCCAGAAGACTTCGGTGCCGTCCTCCAGGGTGTGGTTGGGGCCGGAGGCGAACTGGACTCTCAGGTCGGGTAGTTCGTCCAGGTCCGGGATGCGCCACGGCTCGGAGCCGTTGGCCAGGTAGCCGTCGGAGAGCAGCAGCACCGGCGTGCGGTAGGTGACCGCGATCCGGGCCGCCTCCATGGCCGCGTCGAAGCAGTCGGCCGGGGTGCGCGGGGCGACGATCGGGACTGGTGCCTCGCCATTGCGCCCGTACATCGCCTGCAGCAGGTCCGCCTGCTCGGTCTTGGTCGGCAGGCCCGTGGACGGGCCGCCACGCTGGATGTCGACGACCAGCAGCGGCAGTTCGAGACTCACCGCCAGGCCGATCGTCTCCGACTTCAACGCCAGGCCCGGGCCCGAGGTCGTGGTCACCGCGAGTGAGCCGCCGAAGGCCGCGCCCAGGGCCGCGCCGATCCCCGCGATCTCGTCCTCGGCCTGGAAGGTGCGCACGCCGAGGTTCTTGTGCCGGCTCAGCTCGTGCAGGATGTCGGAGGCCGGGGTGATGGGGTAGGAGCCCAGGTACAGCGGCAGGTCCGCCTGGCGGGACGCGGCGATCAGCCCGTAGGACAGCGCCAGATTGCCGGAGATGTTGCGGTAGGTGCCCACGGGGAATGCCTTGGCGGCCGGGGCGACCTCGTAGGAGACCGCGAAGTCCTCGGTCGTCTCGCCGAAGTTCCAGCCCGCGCGGAATGCGGCGATGTTCGCCCCGGCGATGTGCGGCTTCTTCGCGAATTTCGACTTCAGGAACCTCTCCGTGCCCTCGGTGGGCCGGTGGTACATCCACGACAGCAGACCCAGCGCGAACATGTTCTTGCTGCGCTCGGCCTCCTTGCGGGAGAGATCGAACTCCTTGAGCGCCTCCACCGTGAGGGTCGTCAGCGGCACCGGATGCAGGTGGTAGCCGTCGAGCGAGCCGTCCTCCAGCGGGTTGTCCGAGTAGCCCACCTTCTGCAGGGCGCGTTTGGTGAACTCGTCCGTGTCGACGATGAGTTCGGCGCCGCGCGGCAGATCTCCGAGGTTGGCCTTCAGTGCGGCCGGGTTCATCGCGACCAGCACGTTCGGCGCGTCGCCCGGCGTGAGGATGTCGTGGTCGGCGAAGTGAAGTTGGAAGCTGGAGACGCCGGGCAGGGTACCGGCGGGGGCGCGGATCTCGGCGGGGAAGTTCGGCAGGGTGGAAAGGTCGTTGCCGAAGGACGCGGTCTCCGAGGTGAACCTGTCCCCGGTGAGCTGCATACCGTCACCCGAGTCCCCCGCGAACCGGATGACCACCCGGTCCAGGCGCCGGACATCCTTCGCGGGTGCTGTCCCCGTCTCGGGCAGCCCAGTCGTTTCCACAGACATACGTAGCTCGGCTCCTGTCGGTCCGTGACGAGTCTCGCGGCGGCACCGGATAGTGCGTGCACCTGAGCCCGAGGCTAGAGACGGCCGTTAGAGGCCCACTCGCGTCTGCCCGAGCGGCCGGGCCGCCCCGGCCGCTCGGGCAGCAGGGCGCGGCTCGCCGCGTTCCTCATGCAACTGCGGGCAAGTGGGGCCACCGACATGGCACTTCCACGACCTCCACGAACGCGGGGATGAGCGCCTGAGTATGGCGCTTCACGCCGCTCCCGACGCCCGCACCGCCACGTGTACCTGCCGCCCGCGGGCGGCTCGGCGTCCAGCGCTGCGGCCCCCACTGTCCCGGTCGCCCGCGCAATCGCGCCGAGCGTCAACGGGCTCGCGGCCGTCGGCCACGAACAGCCCGCCGGTCCCGACGGGGACGGCGGCCCCTCGTCTACCGCGCCCAGCGACTCGGTGCCCTCGCCCTCGCCTTGTGACCGGCTGTACTGAGCGCGGAGCCACCTCTGATCCGTTGCGCTCACCGGCGTTCAACCGGCACTTCCCGCCGGCTGCGAGCCGCTCACGCTCCGGGCTGGAGCCGGCTGGTGCGGGGCGGACCGCCGGACACGAGGGTCAGGTGCCGTCGCCCAGCCGCCTGCCGGCGTGGGATCCGGGCCGCTGCCGGCCTGGACGGCACGTCGCGCGACACCGGTGCGGTGGACGGCGGGCGCGGGACGCCGGCAGGACGCGGGCGCCCCTCGGCCACGGCGTCCTGGAGCGCCTCGGCAAACCGCTCGATGTCCTCGGCGCGGTGGTCGGGGTGGACGGATGCGCGTACGGCCGTGACGACACCGCGCTCGGGTAGGTACAGCGGGGTCTCCTGGGCGACCGTCTTCCATACGACGACTCCGCGGTCCGCGAGGCGGCGGCGCAACAGTGCAGCCGGCAGTTCCCCGTGCTGGAAGGTGACGATGCCGGACTGGACCCGGCCGGGGGCGATCAGTCCGGTGCCGGACGTGTTCTCCACGGCGGTGCGCAGCCGGGAACCGAGGTCTTCGGGCGCGGGCACGGGCGCGGGCACGTGCAGGGCGAGGGCCGCGTTCAGCGCGGCTGCGGCGGCGCCGCAGGGCGGCACGAGCGGCAGGCCGCCGTGCGGGGCCAGGACCTGCCGCAACCGCGGTGCCGCATAAGCGAACCCGACGGACTGCGGGCCGCGCAGGAAGCGCCAGCCGTCACCGGTGAGCAGGTCGCAGCCGACGCGGGCGACGTCCACGGGGAGTTGCCCAACGGCGTACGAGGCGTCGACGGCGTACAGGCAGCGGTGCGGGGCGAGGATGCGCCCCACGTCCTCGACGGGGTTGACGATGCCGCAGCCCGAGGGAACGTACGGGACACAGACGAGGGCGACGTCGCCGTCGATGTGCTGCGCCATCCACTCCAGGTCGAGGTCGCCGTCGGGGCGCAGCGGTACGACGTCCAGCCGGCAGCCGGTGCGGGCGCGGAGGGCGTTGAGGGCGCTGAGGTTGGCGGCCGACTCGTAGCGAGTCGTCCAGACACGGTCGCGCGGGCCGAGCGGGAGCCGGGACAGGACGGCGGCGAACGCGTCGGTGGCCCCGGTGGACAGCGCGGTGTCGCCGGGTGGGGCGCCGAGCAGGGCGGCCAGTCGCTCGTGGATCTCCCGGTGCAGGACGTCGTCGAGGCGTTCCTCCAGTTCGTGGGGCCCGTACCGGTCCTCGAAGCGCGTCCATTCGGTGAGGAGCTCGCGTACGGCAGCGGGCATGCGGCCAAGACCGGCCGAGTTCAGATGGACCCTTCGGTCACCGTGGGACATCGCGTTCATTTCCGGGGCCTCCCCCCGTCACTGAGATGACCGAGGCAATCTATTGCCTCGTGCTTGGCAACAGATTGCCTTCAGGAATCCAGAACTGGCAACACGGGCTCAGGCGGCGCTCAAGTGAACGAGGCTCGTCAGCTCCGAACTCAGCTGCGCCCGGCTCTTTTTCCTAGGGGTTGCCTAGCGTTGCCAGAGGCTCCGGACTTCTGCCAAAGGTCGGCGTTTTAGCAGCTCACAGGGGGTTTACCTGGGCAATCCAGTCGAGTTCGCCGGGCTTCTGAAGCGTATCTCGCGACGGTCTTGAGCGTAGTTCGACCAATTCCCCAGCGATTCCCGAGATTTACTTGCCAATCTTCTTGGCAAGAGGTTGCCAAGCAACGAACACAGAATTGACACCGAGGAGCCCGCCATGAACCGCATCGCCCGGATCGCCACCGTCGCCGCCGTCGTCGCCGCCGCGTTCTCCACCGCCGGTGCCACCACCGCCGCGAACGCGATCGACTGGCCGACGGCGCCGAAGGCGGTCTCCGCGACGGAATCCATCGACTGGCCCGCCACCACCGCAACCCCCGCCAGCGCCAACATCGACTGGCCCGCCACCACCGCAACCCCCGCCAGCGCCAACATCGACTGGCCCGCCACCACCGCAACCCCCGCCAGCGCCAACATCGACTGGCCCGCCACCACCGCAACCCCCGCCAGCGCCAACATCGACTGGCCCGCCACCACCGCAACCCCCGCCAGCGCCAACATCGACTGGCCCGCCACCACCACCGGCGCCAACATCGACTGGCCGAAGGCCGCCTCCGTCTGATCCGCGCCCGGGCAACCGTGCCCGCCCCGTGACGCCCCCGCCGGCCACCGTGCCGCTGCGGGGGCTTCGGCGTTCTGGGAGGTTCTCACCTCCGTCCCGCTCCACCTCTGTCAGAGGCGCCGCTGGCGGCAGCAATCGGTGGCCGGAGCTCTGGAGACGGCCCTGACCACCTGCACGGTGGGACGTTCCCAAGTGCTGCTGATCGAGGGTGCCGACGGCCGTGTCAACAGCCACCTGCTGAACGCCGTGGCCGAACGGACCGCCGCCGCGGGAGCACCGGGCGCCGGAGGCCCGACCAGCCGCGGCATCGCGGCCCGGCTCCCCCGCCGCGGCACCGCCGCCTTCGCGCGCCGGCCAAGCCCCCCTCTCGGCACACGAGGCAACCCTCCGCCGCTCGAACTGGCAACAATCCACCCGCATCAGCTGCGAGTTCAGTGCCGCTCGACCGTAGCTGGATACCGCCTCAGGTCGCCGTTGCCAATATTCAGGCAATGTTTTGCCAAGCCGGAAGGCGCTGTCGTAAGGAGCGGGTGCTGATGTCGGTCTTGTCGGTCTCTGGCCTCATCGAGCAGCAGGTCCAGGAGGGCCCCGACGCAATCGCGGTCCACTACCCCCAGCACGCCGACAGCCGCGTGGCTCACCTCACCTACCGCGAGCTGAGCCACGCGGCCAACCGCCTCGCCGCCCATCTGCGGGCCCGCGGCATCGGCCGCGGCGACCGCGTGGTGACCTCGCTGCGGCCGGGCCCGGAGATGGTGACCGCCTTCCTCGGGATCGTGCGGGCCGGCGCCGCCTACGTCCCGGTCGACCCCGCCGACCCGGCCGAACGGCGCCGGCTGATCGTGCGTGACAGCGCGGCCGCCGCGGTGCTCACCGCGGGCGCAGACGCCGCGGACTACTCAGGCCTGGACACGGTGTTCGTCGTCCTGGACGCCGAGGCCTCCGAGATCGCCCGACGCTCCGACGCCCTGCCCGAGCAGACCACCGGCCCGGACGACGCCTTCTACGTCTGCTACACCTCCGGCACCACCGGCACCCCCAAGGGCGTCGTCGTACCACACCGCGCCGTGCTGGACTTCGTCCGCTCCACCGACTACCTGCGGCTGACCCCCGCCGACGCGGTGGCCCAGGCCGCGGGCCCCGCCTTCGACGCGGTCACCTTCGAGGTGTGGACGACGCTCACCGCCGGCGCCCGGCTGATCGGCCTCGGCACGGACACCGTCACCGACCCGGGCCGCTTCCAGGACGCGGTCCGCACCCACGGCATCTCCGTGGCCTTCCTGACGACCGCCCTGTTCCACCTGATCGCCCGGGAGCGGCCCGCCGCCTTCGCGTCACTGCGCGCCGTCCTGTTCGGCGGCGAGGCCTGCGACCCGCGCCGGGTGCGTGAGGTGTTCGCGGCCGGCACACCGGGACGGCTGCTGCACGTGTACGGGCCGACCGAGACGACGGCGTTCGCCACCTGGCACGAGGTCACCGAACCCGCCGAAGGCGACCGTACGATCCCGATCGGCCGGCCCATCGGTGCCACCACGGCCGTGGTCGTGGACGCCGACGACACGCCGGTCACCGCGGGCGGCACCGGTGAACTCCTTCTCGGCGGGCCGGGCGTGGCCACCGGTTACCTGCACCGGCCGGAGCTGACCGGGCGGCGGTTCGTCGCGGACCGCTTCACCGGCACCGACGGCCCCCTGTACCGCACCGGCGACCTGGTGCGCCTCGGCGAGGACGGTGCGCTGGAGTTCGTCGGCCGGGTGGCGGACCGGATCGAGCTGCGCGCTGCCTGCACCGAACTCGGCGAGATCGAGCCGGTACCGACCGCCGTCCCGACCGTGTCCGCCGCGGCGTCCCCGCACGAGACCGAGGACGGCGGCAAACACCTGGCAGCACACGTCGTGCAGGCCGCCCCTTCCTCGACGCCGGCCGAGGAGGACGCACGGATCACCAGGTGGAGGGAGACCCACGAGGCGCTCCACGAGGACGCCGCTGCCACCGGTCCGGGCGACAACCTCACCGGCTGGAACAGCAGTTACGACGCCTTGCCGATCCCGCCGGACCACCTGCGGGAGTGGCAGAACGCCACCCTCGAGCGGATCCGTGAGCTGCCGCGCCGCCGGGTCCTGGAGATCGGTGCGGGCACCGGGCTGCTGATGGCGCACCTCGCCCATGACGAGGAGGTCCACGAGTACTGGGCCACCGGCTTCTCCCCCGCCGGCGTCGCCGCGTTCACCGCGCAGGTGGAGGCCGACCCGGTCCTCAAGGACAAGGTCCGGCTGGAGTGCCGGGGTGCCCACGACACCGACGGTCTGCCCGCCGGCCACTTCGACACCATCGTCGTCAACTCGGTGATCCAGTACTTCCCGAGCCTCGCCCACCTACGCACCGTCGTCGAGCGGGCGCTGCCGCTGCTCGCCCCGGGCGGCTCGCTGCTCCTCGGCGACCTGCGCAACCTCGACCTCGCCCGCTGCTTCCATACGGGCATCGCGCTGGCCCGGCCGGGCGGCGCCCGGGGCGACCGAGAGGCGCTGCTCCGCGCCATCGACCAACAGGTCGCCACGGAGACCGAACTGCTGCTCTCCCCCGCCTTGTTCGACGCACTCGCCCGGGACCTGCCCGCCGTGCGCGCCGTCGACGTACGTGCCAAGCGGGGCCGGCACCACAACGAGCTGACCCGCTACCGCTACGAGGCGGTGCTCTCCACCGCCGAGCCGGTCGCCGACCTCACCACCGCGCCCGCCCTCCGCTGGGGCCGGGACATCGCAGGCACCAGTGAGGCCGAACAGCTCCTGACGACGGTGCGCCCCGCCGTGCTGCGCCTGGCCGGGGTGCCCAACCGCCGGGTGCACGACGAGTACACGGCCATGCAGTCCCTCTTCGACCCCCGCGAGGGCATCGACCTCGCGCCGCAGGACGCGCCCGCCCCCGACCCGGAGACGCTGTGCGAGATGGCCGAGCGCCTGGGCTACCGGGCCCTGCCCACCTGGGGCGAGAGCCCGGACCTCCTCGACATCGTCGTCGTCGACCCCGCGCAGGTCCCCGCGGGCGCGCTGAGCGGCGTGTACGCGGCACCCGTCACCGACGCCGAGAGCTGCGCCAACACCCCGGCCGCCGTCGACGACACCGTCGACCCGGTTGTCGTCCTGCGCGGCCGTCTCCAGGAGCAACTGCCACTGCCGGACTGCATGGTCCCGTCCGCGCTGAAGCCCCTGGACACCCTGCCGCTGAACGCCGACGACAAGGTGGACCGGGGGGCCCGGCCCGCGCCCGCGTGCACCGCCGGCCGCCCCGGTACCCAGCCCGGCACGCCGATCCAGGAGATCGTCCGTGACCTGTTCGCCGAGGTGGTGGGCCTGCCGCGGCACAAGGTGCACGCCGAGTCCGACTTCTTCCGCATCGGCGGCCACTCGTCGGCAGCGGCACGGCTGCTGTCCAGGGTCCGTGAGACCCTGGGCGCCGACCTGGGCAGCCGGGCGCTGCACGAGGCGCCCACCCCGGCCGCGTTCGCCGCGCTCGTCGGCGACGCCCCCGCCGCGGTGACCGGGCCGGGCGCCACAGCCGGCGACAGCTCGGAGTTCTCGATGCGGCTGCACGGCGCGCTGGACACCCGCGCCCTGAAGGCGGCCCTGGAGGACCTCGGCCGCCGCCATCCATCGCTGCGCAACTCCCGGCTCGGCTCGGCCGGCACCCGGTTGCGCGCGCTGGCCGCCGACGACCATCTGCTGGAACTGGCCCTGCCCGCCGACTCGGTCGACCTGTGGTCCCACCTGCCGCTGGCCGCCGCAGTCGCCCGGGCCTACGGGGCGCGGGCCACCGGGCGCACCCCGAACCACTCCCCCGCCGCACGGGATGCGGCTCCCCTCGCCATCTTCGGCGACCTGCCGCCCACCCCGCTGCCGGGCAGCGCGTCGCAGGCCGGCGACACCTCCTACGGCACCCTGGAGTCCGAGCTGGACGCGGAACTGCACGCGCGGCTCGCCCGGTTGGCCGCCGAGCACGGCACCACCCTGTTCATGGTGGTGCACGCCGCGCTCACCGTCCTGCTGACCCGGCTCGGCGCGGCCGGCCCGGTCACCGTGGCCGCCCCCGTCCCGGCCCGGGACACCGCCGCGCTGCGCGAGGCCGTCGGCCCCTACGGGCGGGTCCTGGCCCTGACCGTGGACACCTCCGGCGACCCCGCCTTCACCGAGCTGCTGCGCCGGGTCCGCGAGCGGGACCTGGCCGCCTACCGGGACGGCGAGGCGGCGCTGGCGGCGCTGCCCGGCGGACTCGCGCTGACCGTGCTCCAGGAATGCGCGGGCCGGTTCGAGGCGGCCGGGCTGTCCGTGCGGGCCGAGCACTGCGTGCCGCCGGTCCCGGCCACGGATCTGGGGCTGACGCTGACGGAGCGGCAGAGCCCCGCGGGCGCCCCGGCCGGCATCACCGTCACCACCGCCTTCCGCCGCGAGACGGTCGGCGAGACGGCCGCCGCCTCCCTCACCGGTCAGCTCACCGCCGTACTGCGGTCGGCCCTCGAAGCGCCCGCGGCCCCGCTCAGCCGGCTGCGGCTGCTGCCCGGTCCGGCCTCCGGGAGCGGGGTGTGGGCGGGTGCGGACGTGCCGGTAGCCGAGCAGGACATGGCGTCGCTGTTCGCGGCGCAGGTCGCGCGGGCCCCCGAGGCGCTCGCACTGGCAGGCCTGGACTACGCCGAACTCGACGCCCGCTCCGACCTGTTGGCACACGCTCTCATCGAGCACCGGGCCGGTCCCGGCACGTGTGTGCTCACCGCCCTGTCCTCACCGGCCGGGTTCGCGGTGGCCGCGATCGCCGTGGCGAAGACGGGAGCCGCGCTGCTGCCGGTCGACCCGTCACTGGACCTCGCCGAGTCGCTGCGCCCCGCGGTGCTGCTGCTCGACGAGACCGCGGACCTGCTGCTGCCCGCCGTGCCCGGCGCGGCCCGCCTGGTCCGCGAGGAGGCGACCGGCCGGCTGCCGCCGGCCGGGCACTGGCCGG
This sequence comes from Streptomyces sp. TLI_185, assembly GCF_003814765.1. Taxonomy (NCBI): domain Bacteria; kingdom Bacillati; phylum Actinomycetota; class Actinomycetes; order Kitasatosporales; family Streptomycetaceae; genus Streptomyces; species Streptomyces sp. TLI_185. Next base: position 93,059 of record NZ_RKRB01000002.1, on the reverse strand, counting down.
TGCCGGAGGCCGACCGGACCCGGCCGCGGCGCATCGGCGACCCGCTCCTGCTGCTGCCCGGCGAGGACGGCACCGTGGCGGTGGGCGGCGAGGCCGTCACCGCGGCGACGCTGGCCGCACCGGCCGACGCAGCCTGGCTGGTGCGCGGCTACCCGGACGGAGACGCGGCGATCGGGCTGCTGAGCGCCCTGGCCTGCGGCACCCGCGTGCATGTCCCGGACGGCTCGCTCTCCCATGACGTGCCGCACGAGGTGCTGGGCTGGCTGCGCCGGCAGGGGGCCCGGTGGGTGCTGGGCGGCGCCGACGACGTGCTGTGCGCGCTGGTGTCGCTCGCCCGCACCGAGGGCGCCGAACTGAACGTGAGCGGTGGCTGGGCAGAGGGCAGGCTCGTCGTCGAGCAGGTGCCCGGCGCCCCGGTCCGGCCCGCCCCCGGCTACCGGGCCTACCTCCTTGACTCGCTGCTGCGCCCGGTGGGCCCGGGCGAGACCGGATCCCTGTACATCGCGGGCGTGGGCGTGGCCCAGGGGTACGCCGGGACGCCCGGGGCCAGCGGCGAGCGGTTCCTGCCCGACCCGTTCGGCGGCCCGGCCGGTGGCACCGCCCGCATGTGGCGCACCGGCCGCGCCGCCCGCCTGGACGAGGACGGCAACCTGCGGGTGCTGGACGGCCCGGCCCACGACGACCCGTTCGCCGACGAGTTCGCCACCTTCGTGGTGCTGGCCGACCCGACCGGCCACCGCGCCCTGTGGCCCGCGACGGCCGCCGTCCCCGAGGGCTGGTACGAGACCCACGGCGAAGACCTGTACGAGCTGTGCCTCGACCACATCAACGGCCACCTCGGCGAACCGTTCTAGACCGGCGGCGGCACCGGCGGACCGGCGACGCGGGCGGGCCCGCGGCCTTCGGGGACGAGCCGCTGCGGCCGCCAGGCGGGCACGGCACCCGGCCGGCCGTCGCGCCCGGTGACGTCCCCGGCCCGCGGCACGCCTCGCACGCCTCCACCGGCCAGTCCATGTCGAGGGCACCCCGCCGACAAGGTGGAGGAGCCGACGCAGGCCGTGCCGCGCCACAGCGAGCCGAAGGCGGACGGGACGTCAACACCCATGCAGCAGAACGCTGTACGTCCCGCCCGGCGAACTCGACGAGCGGCCAGGACCGTGCAGCGAGTGCGGCCGACGGCGGTCCGCTGCCGGTGCCGCCCTGTGGATGTACCGGCAGGCGAACGACCTGTGGCCGTACCGGCAGGTGAACGCCGGGCCGTTCCGTGGACCCGGGGGTCACACTGCGGTGCCCCGTTCCGTGGCGGACTGGGCCAGGGACTCGGCGAGGATGCGCCAGATCTGCGCGGCCAGGTCGATGTTGGCATCGGCCTGGGCCTGCTCGGCGAGGGCCCGCAGGCCCTGGATCCCGCTGTCGTCGCCGGAGCGGATGCACAGCTGGTGGCGCAGGATGTCCATCTGTACCCGCTCCCGGTAGGTCATCCGGGGCTCGGCCTGGGCGAGTTCGCCGAGCAGGGCTCGGGCATCGTCATACCGGGCGGCGACGAAGGCCAGGTCGGCCTTGAGCGCGATCAGCTGTTGGCGGAGGCCGGGCGTGCCCACGAACACGAGCGCCGACTCGGCTGCCGTGACACACCGCTCGGCGGCCTCGGGGTCGGGCGGCATCTTCTCCAGGTGCAGCCGGCCGGCCGTGAGCCTGAGCCTGAGCCACAGCACCAGGTCCTCCCTGCTGTCGAACTTCTCCAGCGCCTCCTCCAGGTAGACCTGCGCCGCGGTGTGATCGCCCTGCCGGGCACGGACCGCCGCCGCGGTCCACATCGCCTCCGCCCACAGTGCGTCCGACCGGCCCGCCACCAGCTCGACCAACTCGTCGGCGTGGGCGCGGGCGTCCGGCGTCCGGCCCCCCTCGCCCTCCACCGAGACCAGGGCCAGCAGCACCGCGGCGCGGTCCTCCACGTCCAGGTTGTCCTCACGGGCGAGGTGGTGGGCGGTCATCGCGGCGTCGAGGGCGTCGTTGATGTCACCCAGCGAACGCAGGCAGCGGGCGAGTCGGGTCAGCCCGCGCACCCGCAGCGCGGTCAGTCCGACCCCGTCGCCGAGCTGCACCAGCTCCTCCAGGTACTCCCGTTCGCCCCGGTGGTCGCCCTGGAGCCGCCGTTGCCCGGCCAGTTGCCACAGCGCCTGCCAGCGCAGCACCGGCGCCTCGTGTCCCTCGGCCGCCAGGGCCTCGCGGAGCGTCTCCATGGCCGCGTCGGAGCCGGTGGAGGCGACCAGCGACAGCGCGTTGGCGAGCGAACCGCCCGCGGGCTCCTCGAAGTCCGCCACGTCCAGGCCGAGCCGTTCGGCGAGGTAGGCGACGGCCCGCTCGGTGGGCTGGCGGGCGCCGGACTCCAGCCGGGAGAGGTATCCCGTGGACATGCCGTCACCCGCCAACGCGGTCTGGGACAGCCCACGGGACTGGCGCAGTTTCCTCAGACGACGGCCGAAAGCGGGCTGCTGCAGCATGTGACCATTCCCTGGGGCCGGACGAGTGGGGGCGGCCGCGGCGGGGCAGGCGGCCACCGAAAGCCGCAACGAGCGTAGGCGGCCGGGCAAGAGCCGGGCAATGTTTTGCCAGGCGTCGTGCCTTGGGCCTCGTGTGAATCTCACGAGGCTCTCAGTCATCCCTCAAGCGGTCCTTTACCGGATACGAGCAGCATCTCAAGCGTCAGTTACGGTGCCTGCGCACCAGTCCGCTCCATGTCACGGGAACTGGTCCCGTCCGTTTCCACGGGAGTCGTACATGAAGCAGTCGGTTCCTGCCCGCCATGCTGCCCGCGAGGGCCGTGCGGGACGACCGGGACCGAGGCGCGGTACTCCCTCCGACGACGACATCGACTGGCCGTAGAGGTGGTCATGACACACACCTCGATCCAGCACGGCTCCCTCCCGGTCGCCCCGGTTGCGGACCTCGCACAGTCCCTGGACGGCTCGGACGCCCTCCTCAGAGCCTGCGCGTCACATCCCGGCCGGGCACGCGACGCCTGGCACGCACTCCCCCAGTGCCTCAAGGCGTGGGGGCATCCCCAGTCGCATTGCCGAAACGCCCACGTGGCGAGCGGGGGGACCCCATGACGCAGCGCGCTGATCCGACCGGGGATGTGACACAGCCCCTCAAGGCCCGCTCGCCTCGGCGGTCTCGCCGGCCTGGGCCGTCACGCACGCGTCAGCCCGCCATTGCACAACCGGCAACGGCCGCGCCTCGCAGCGCACCTGAATTCCCGTCCGCCGCGGCATAGGGCCGCCTCCGTCTTCCCGACCAGCACCTCCACGCCCGTCCCGCCAGGTTCCACCCACGGTGGCAAACAGGGCCGGTCCCATTCCCGACCAGTACCTGGAAGGCCGCTTGCGCCCACGCGCCCGGACCATCGTCCGCGCGAACATCCGGGGCAGAAACCCACGCGCAGGCACCCACACCACAGCCCCAGCCCCCAGCCAGACGCAAGGCCGGCGACTCAAGCCAGGGCAGGTGGCGCGCTCGCTCGTTGCAGGGCCCTCGCCAGGCTCCGGGGACCGTCCGGATCGTCGCCGGCGCCGCCGACCACGACCAGGGGCGGGCGCATCCCGGGCGCCGTGACCTGCCGGGCCAGTTCGCAGGCGAGGGCGCCGGCGCCGGAGTACCCGCCGAGCACCAGCCGGCCGGGGGAGCGCGCCAGCCGGCCCAAGGCGACGGCCGGGGCGGCGTCCTCGCCGGCGGTGAGCCGGAGCGCGAGGAGCGCCTCCGGCCCGCGGTAGTGCCGTACCAACTCCCCGTGCCCGGTGCGCGGCGCGCCCGGCACGTCGACCAGACACACGGTTGCCGCCGCAGGCGCCGTCGCGCCTCGCAGCGGCACCAGCGGCGCCGTGTCTCGGGCAGCGGGACCGTCCGGTACCCGGGGAGTGACAGCGTCCGGCAGCCAGGCCAGCACGTCCCCGACGGTGGTTGTCGCGGTCGCCGCACCGGGCAGCAGGCGCAACAACCGCGCGGTGTGCGCCAGCAGAGTGCGGGCGGCGCCGCCGTCGACGAGGTCACGGTCGTACGCGCAGGTGAGCACGAGACCGCGGCGGGCGTCGTGACCGGCGCGCAGCCGCAGGGCGTACCCGGCGGGCGCCCCGGGGGCCTCCTGCTCCTCGAGGCGTATCCCGTGCGCGGCGAGCTCCTTGCCGTAGGCGGCTTCGGGACGCGGGCCGCAGTCGAAGGCGAGCAGGCCGCCGGCCCGCGGGCCGGTGTCGCGGGCGGGGGCCGGTCCCCCGGCCGCGACCCATTCGTACGCGGCCATGTCCATGGCCAAGTCGCGCAGTTCGCGCAGCAGCTCGGGCAGGCTCAGCGCCGCGTCGACGGCGACCGTGACAGGCAGCGCGTTCTCGAACGGGCCGGGGATGCCCTCGATGCCCTCCAGGAGCAGCCCCCGCCCTGGAAAGTCCAGGCCGAAGCCGACGGTTGCGGGCCCGGGCGCGGCATCGGAGGTGCGGTACAGAAGCATCGCCCACACCGCTTGGAGCACACTGCTCTCCGCGACACCCCAGCGCGCCGCCCAGTGGGCCAGGTGTGCGCTCCGGTCCGGGGACAGGGCAGTGCGGAGCACTCCGGTGCCTGAGCTGCCGGCGGGCCCGGCCGGGCCGGGCCGGGGCACGGCGGGCGCGGCCGGCCGGCGGGCGGGCCTGTGCCAGAAGTCGTCGACCGGGCCCAGGTCCTGGGCGTCGAGCCAGCGGGCGCAGTCGCCCAGGTCGGGCCGGCGTTCGCCACCGGGCAGCACCCCGTAGGCGAGGTAGGCGCGGCAGCACTCGCGCATCAGCAGCCTGACGCTCCAACTGTCCAGCAAGGCACGGTGATAGGTGATGAGTACGTCGGTGAAGTGCGCTGTCGCGTCCGCGGGGCCGCTGTCCAGCAGCGCCACCCGCGCCGCTTCGGGGCGTCGCAGGTCGAAGCCACGGGCACGCTCGCGGGCCAGCAGCGCCGCGCGCCCGGTCACCGTGCCGTGAGGGTGGCGGACGACGTCCGTCGAGCCGCGCTCGAAGACGACGGCGCGCGGCTGCGGGTCCCATACGAAGGCGGTGCGCAGCACGCTCTCCCGTTCGCCGACGGCCTGCCAGGCTGCCTCGAAGCGTGCGGTGTCGAGGGGGCCGTACCAGCGCCAGACGACCTGCTCGACCTGGTGGTCGGGCCAGGCCAGGGCATCGGCGAGCCGCTGCTGCTGCCGGGGGGTGACCGGCTGGGTGCGCGGCAGCGTCCCGCAGGGCTGGCCGACGGGTCGCGCGAAGGCGCCGGGCCGGCCGTCGGGGGCGGGCTCAGGGGCGGCGGTGAGCAGGTCGGCGAGCAGGCCCACGGGATACGGCGCCGACGCTCCGTCGCCGTCGGGGAGTTCGACGGTGTGCAGGCCGGGGCCGTGTCGCAGCAGCCGGGGTCCCGGGTGCCGGGCCCCCGGACGGATCTCCGCGATGCGGTGCAGGGCCCGGTGGAAGCAGGCGGTGTCCAGCGGTCCGTGCAGTTCCAGGGTGCCGTGGGCACCCCGCTCGGGGTCGATCACCGCGCACACACCGGCAGGCCGGCTGTCGTTCATCGCCTCCCCCTCCTGGCCCCTCCTGGACAAACCGTACGGAGCGGACGTCTGCCCCCGGCTCAGCGGATCGGCCTGCGCGCTTCGGCCGACGAGGCGCAGTGCACCGCGCGGACGCACCGCCGCGGGCGGGACAACCGGCAAAGCCGGGCGGCGGGGGAGGTGGTCACCGGGTGCGCACGCGGCGCCCCACCGAACCGCACAGCACACACCACCGGCCCAGACCCACCACACCTCGGCGCCCCGGGCATCCGACGACAAGCACACGGTTTCGGCTGCAGCGGCGGTATGTGCCGGCCGATGTGGCGCTCTCCCATGACCGCCCCCTCACACTCGACCTCCCCACGCTAGCTCCGCCAGGTCCCGTCCGTCCGTTTTCTCCAGCGAGCCCCGAACCGTCCCCGACCTGCATTCGTCCAGGCCGAACGCTTCCTGCCGCAGGCGCCGTACACCGTCCATCGACGACGAGGCATCGAGCTCCTCGTGGCCCGGGCCGCACCGCACCACCCGGTCGAAACCGCCCTCACTCAGTCGGAGTTCGGCGTACCTCCCACGGCTGCGCCGCGCTATTACGCCGCAACAGCCCGGTCCGGCCAGCCCCACGCCACCCTCACCGGCTGCCCCCTTTCCGCCTTGAAGCCGCCTTGAGGGCAATGGAGTTGATGCCGGTTCGTCGGCCCAGTCAGCTCGCCGGCGTCCCCGGAACGAGCAGGTCGTGGCAGTGCGCAACCCGGCCCGCTGCGTCGAAGCGGAGCTCTGCGACCAGCGACCAGGCCGCCCGTCCGGCGCGCGCGGTCGCCCGCAGCACGACGACGTCACCGTCGGCGAGGACGCTCTCGGCCGTCAGCCCCAGCCCGTCGGGCAGCGCTCGCCCGGCCGTGCCGGCGGGGCCTGCCCAGTGGCGGGTGAGCTGGTTGACCTCGCCACGGTTGCCTGCCGCGACCAGTGCGAGGACGAGTTCCTTGTTGCGCTCCCGCAAGCAGCAAGCGGTGAGGAGTTCGTGCAGCGCCCCGCTGAGGGGCTCGGTCAACGTGGGCACCATGACGAGAGGCCTTTCCTCATGGTTCGTCATCCCGTACAGCTGTCCCGGAGAACATGACCGTCCGCCCTGGAGAGGTGATGGAGAACGAGTGGAATCCGGTGACATTCAAGAAAATACCCATGCACTTTCTCACGCCCGTGAGGCCGTCCCGGCAAGCCGTCACTCAATTCCGGCAATGTTTCCGGAAATTGATCTCGGCTGGATTCGTTTGCCCCACCCCGGACGGCATTTCGTTGTCCGGTGTACGTCGACGCGTGTGAAACCGACACCCTGGTGGGCGTTCCGGCACGGCTCGACCACGCTGACGACTGGTCCCTCGCGTTCGCGGGGCACCTCGCCCGCCAGAACCTGGCGACGGAGTGATCCGCGAACGCGTGGCGCGGTGGCTTCCGCTCTGTTTGCGTCCCCGGCCCTGTTGAACTCCCGTACAGACCGCCGTCCGTGGGCCGGGGGTGCCGTCCCTCATGCCGCGAACAGGTCGAACGTCGAGGTGTGGCGCGGCCCCGCCAGCACGTCCAGCTGCGGATCCACGGCCAGCATCGCCTGGTGCATGCGCTGCAATTGCGGGGAGGGTTCCACCCCCAGCTCGTCGATGAGCCGCATGCGCAGTCTGCGGTAGACCTCCAGCGCCGTGGCCTGCCGGCCGGACCGGTACATCGCCACCATGACCTGAGAGTGCAGCCCTTCGTGGTGCGGATGGCGAGCGGTCAGCTCGGTCAGCTCGGCGATCAGCTCCGAGTGGCGACCGAGCCGCAGGTCGGCGTCGATGCGCCGCTCCACGGTGACCAGTCGGCTCTCCTGTAACCGCATCACCTCGATGTCGAGGACCGGCCCGAGTTTCACATCGACCAGCGGCCCGCCGGTCCACAGGTCGAGTGCCGCGCGGAAACGCGCCGCGGACACATCGTTGTCACCCGCCTCGAACGCGGTCTGGCCCTGCCGGACCAGTTGCTCGTACTGGTTGACGTCGACGCAGCTCTGGTCGATCTGGAGCAGATATCCGCCGTGCCGCGTGACGAGAATGTCCTTCGCTCCGGTCGGCGCACCCGGGCCCATCGCCGTGCCGAGCCTTCTGCGCAATTGGAGGATGTACGTCTGAAGGGTCGTCAGCGCGCTCGCCGGGAGCTCGCTTCCCCAGAGTTCCTCCATGAGTGTGGGAACGGGCATGACCCGCCCGGGATACAGTGCCAGCAGTGACAGAATCTGTCGCGGCTTGCCGGCCGTTGGAACGATTGATCCCCCGTTGACCTCGGCACTCAACGGACCCAGAACCTTAATCTTCATGGTGTCCTCCCCACTTCGTCGAGTTCCTTGTCCAGTTCCTTGGTGGCCGGAAATCTCCGCCCCCGTACGCACGCTAGCCGCGTCCGTGCCCCCCAAGCGAATTCCTGTAGCGGTCCTCTAGCAGTGCTCCAAGTGGGGTGTTGCGCGAAGCCCGCGCGTCTCCCAAGAACACATGTATCAATACTGGAAATGAACTCTCGATTCCGGTCCGGCTTTCGAAACGACGGACAACCTTGCGACGCGTACGCTCTTTTCCCGCACTGTTCCCGCACTGTTCCCGCACCGGTGATGCCCTGGTGGCTCGCCACCTCGCAGGACGAAGGTCAAGCTAGTGCCGCATCAGGCAACGTTCGCCCTGTCGATGGCTACTCTGACGACGTGGCCGATGAGAAGGACAGTGGGAGCGGCTCGATCCGACGCCCCTCGTGGGACCACCCGGTAGTGTCCACCGTCGCGTTGGAACTGGGCGGTCTTGCTGTCTCCGGGTTGGTCGCTCTGGTGGGGTGGCCGTTCGGGTGGCTGCCCGACACTGGTTTCGTCCTCCTCGTGACGGGCCTGATCGCGATCGGGCCTGCGGCTGAGTTGTACAGCGGGGCGGGCCCGCCGCGTCGGCTTGCTGTTGTTGCCGCTCTCCTTGCGCTGGCCACGGTGAGACTGCTCGTGGCTGCAGCAGTGAACTGGGCCTTTCCTGCGCTGGCTGATCCGGGCGTCGGTGTCCTCGTCGGCTACCTTGTTGCGTTACCCATCGGCGTGGCTGTGTTGGCTTGGTTCCTCACCAGGGCGACCGTTGCCTGATGCGGCCCTAGTCATGCGGCGGGCCCACGGGCTCGGGCAGGGCGATGGTGTGCGGTGCGGCCCGGTCCCAGGGGAATCCGTGGTGCAACTCGAGGTGCGGGGCGGAGTGTTCGTCCGCGGGTAGGGCCACCGCGGCCAGCACGTCGGGCACCGGCTCCAGTTCCAAGAACCGCCAGCTCCCGGCCAGGTCGTCGGCGGGCGGTCGGAAGGCGAGCACCCCCCGGTCGTCGGCCAGGGAGAAGGAGAACTCGTCGAAGGGCAGCCCGAGTCCCAGTCCACGGGCCTTGGAGTACGCCTCCTTCAGGGTCCACAGCCTGAGTACCCGGCGGTCCCGCTGCTGTCCCGTGGGGGCACCGGCCACCCACCGCTGCTCCTCGGGGGTGAAGGCGGTCAGGATGCTCTCCAGGGCCCCAGCCTCGCGCCCGAGGCCCTCGACGTCGACTCCGATGCGCTGCCTGCGGACAATGCCGAGCAGGCTGTAGCCGCCTGCGTGGGAGAGGTTGAAGTCCAGGTGGTCGCCGTCCCTCGGCAGGCCTCCGGGCCGGGGCTGCAGGAACGGCCGCCCGCGCGAGGAACGCCAGATGACCAGCTCGGCCTCGGCGAGGCCGGCCTCCAGCGCCAGGGCCCGGCGGACCAGGGTGTGGGCGACGAGGTACTGCCGGCGGTCGCGTTCGAAGAGGAACCCGGCCGCGGTCTTGTGTTCACGCTCGTCGAGCCAGTGCGTTGCCAGCACCCCGGCGACGGCGGGCGGGAGGGCGTCGTTGGGGCACAGCCAAAGCTTCACCGGGGCCCCCGTCTCGGGGTGCGGTGCGGGCCCGGCGCTGAGGGACTCGGGTGCGGTGATGGTCATGATGTCGTCTCGTCCGTCTCGGTTCGCCGTCCCACTGCGGACGGCGCGACGTCGCGGCCCGGGGGCCGCCGGGGCCGAAGCAGGCGGGGAGCTGCCGGTGTTCGACGGGGTGGTGCCACCGTTCAGGCGGATCGGTCCGCCAGGAGAGCGGCGGCCTCGTCGACGCCGATCCGGTCGTCGCGCACCGCGTCGAGAAGCGCGACCATCTCGTCCTGGGACAGCGGGGGCCGCTTCACGGCCGCGGTGGCCGGCGGCTCCTGCCGCGCGCCTTCGCCGGCCGGTGCGCCGCTGTCGGCCTCCGGCGCCGCGGGGCTCACCGTTCCCCCGGTGCGAGAGGCGATGTAGGAGGCCATCGCGGCGAGGCTGGGATGCTCGTGGACGGTGACGGGGCGTTCGCTCAGGCCGTAGGCCCGGTTGACGCCGGCGACGAAACCGGCCGCCAGGATGGAGTCGATGCCCAGCTCGGCGAAGGCGGCACCGCCCTCGATCTCCCAGGGGTCGCAGTGCAGGATCCGCGCCAGCTGCCGGCGCAGCTCCTGCAGCACCGCGGCCGAGGCACCGGGGTCCTGAACGGCTGGGGCCACCTCGGCACCACGGCGGACGGCTGCCAGGTGGCCCGCGAGAAGGGACGGTGTGGGGTGCTCGTAGAGGGCCGCGCCGGCGATCCGGACGCCGAAGCGCTGGGCGACGGCCGCGACGAACTCGACGGTGAGCAGGGAGTCCAGGCCGAGGACGGGGAAGGGCTGTTCGGGGTCGATCCGGTCGGGGTCGGCGTGTACGACACCGGCCAGCACGGCCGTGAGCTCGGCAAGGATGTCTCCGTGGCCATCGGAAGGTGCCGTCGGCTCACTGGTCATGGTGGATGCCTCCAAGGATCGGCCCCCGTGCCGGAGGTCAGTGGGTCGGTGCGAGGGGTCCGGCGGGCGGGACGTGCGCGGCTCGGGCAGCGCGGGCCGGTGCCGCCGGGCCCGGTGTGGTCTCGGGCGTGGCCATCAGGATCGAGTGCTGGAGCCGGGACAGCCGCGGCGACGGTTCCAGGCCCAGTTCGCGCCCGAGGATGGTGCGCAGTTGCAGGTAGACGTCGAGCGCCTCACCTCGCCGCCCTGAGCGGTGCAGCGCGATCATGAACTGGGCGTGCAGGTTCTCATGAGTGCGGTAACGGCTCGTCAGTACCGTCAGCTCGGCGAGCACTTCGCGGTGCCGCCCGAGCCGCAGGTCCGCCTCGATGCGCTGGTCGAGTGCGCACAGCCGGCTCTCGTCGAGGCGCTTGGCCTCCATGGCGAGCTGGATTCCGGTCTGCACGTCCGCGAAGGCGGATCCCGACCACAGGTCCAGGGCGGCCGTGAGGGTGCGTGAGGCACCCGCGAAGTCACCGGCGTCCATGGCCCGGTAGCCCAGTCCCGCCAGGCGCTCGAACTCTCGGATGTCACTGGCGCCGCCATCGGAGGAGAGCAGGTATCCGCCCGGCAGGGTGAGCAGCACGTCCTTGGCGCTGCGGCGTTCCGGCTCGGCGCCGGACTGCTGTCCGGTGCCGCGGGCCAGGGCCGCCGCGATGAGTTCGCGCAGTTGCAGCACATAGGTCTGCAAGGTGGTGCGCGCGCTGCGCGGCGGGCGGTCCGACCACAGTTCCTCGATGAGTGAGGCAACCGGCACCACCCGGTCCGCGTGCAGTGCCAGCAGCGCCAGGACCTGGCGGGGCTTCGGCGCCGTCGGGGCGACGGACACCCCGTTCTCCCTCACGTCCAATGCGCCCAGTACGTCGATGTCCACGCCGTCTCCCCTAGTCACGTGCGCTGCTGGCACCCCCCGATTTAAAAACAGCACGAACGGTATGTCAATACCAGACCGTACGTCCTGTTTCTATCGGTCTTCGAGTGACGGTGCAGCAAGCCTCGAAGGTAGCCGCTCACGTGCCAACTCCCACGTCTGATCGGCCATTTTGACGCGCCCTCTGCAACAACAACGGACCGTTGCGTGTTCACAAAAAGGGAGGAGTCACCCCGAGTCGCTCAGGAGGAACAGACCACTTTCCCTCGCCAAGCTTCCCGGTAACAGACCGAAAGGTTTCTTCAGGGAGCGTTTCTCACCGCCACCCGCGCGATCCCTGGTAGCCCCACGGCCGCAGCCACCAGCGCGGGCGGCTGACCGGCCGCGGCGGTGCGCCCTCGTCCGCCGGCCGGCCGCGCAGGGCCAGCAGTACGACGGTCAGTGCGGCCAGTTCCTCTTCGGTCGCCATGCCTCGCTCGACGCGCAGAGCCGGTTCCGCACGGTCCGTGTCGTCCATGCCGCCTCCTCTTTTCGGCCACCGTCGGCCATGCCACTCAAGAGGCGCTCTCGGCCCGGTGGAAAGCACGGGCAGCGGCGCCACCGGTCAGGTGCTGCGCGCCCGCACCGCCTGCAGGGCCCGCGACAACGCCTCGGCGCTCTCGGCAGCACCGCCGACCCCGGTCATGACCACGGCCCAGGCCTCACCCGTCCGCTCCGCAGCACTGCGGGCGATCTCGTGGGCGACCCGGGCGGCCGGACCGGCACCGCACAGGGTCAACCGCCGCCCGCCGCCGAGCAGTTCCCGGAGGGGCCCGGACGGCACCTGCCGGCCCGTCACGCTGAGCGACACGATGCGTTCCGGCCCCTCGTGCTCGCGCACGAGCGTGTCGTACGCACCGGGCGTGACGCCGGGGACCGTGACCAGGCACACGACGTCCGCCCCGGGGGCCCCGGCCCGCAGTACCGCCAGCGCGAGCCGGGTGCCGCCCGGTTCGGGCGGCGCCAGGCGGGGCACCTCGGAGGTGCTCAGCAACCGCAGGGCGTCGCCGACGGTGAACCCCTCGTCCGGGTGCTCGGGCAGTCTGCGCAGCAGTTGCAGGCACTGCGAGAGGGTGCTGGAGGCGTCGGTGTCGGTGAACCTGGCCCGGTCGTACAGGGCGGTCAGCACGAGGGCGCCGTCGGCGTCGTAGTGCGCGACGAGCGTGACCGGCAGCGTGGTGTCACCACCGGCGCTCTGCGGCACGCCCACACGAATGCCCCGCGCCGCCAGTTCGGCCCGCAGGTTCTGCGGCAGTTCGGGGTGGCTGTCGAAGCGGACGGTGGTCTCGGTGAGGTCCGGCCCGCAGGCGCGCCCGCTCCACTCCCGGATCCGGTCGTTCGAGACCCAGGCGTAGGGGCAGAGGTCGAGCGCCGCGTTCCGCGCCTGCAGCAGCAGGTCCACCAGCGCAGCGGAGGGGTCCACGGTGACCGTCATCGGCAGCGGGTTGCCCAGCAGCCCGGGGATGTCGGCCGCGGCCCGCAGGGACATGTCCCGCCCGGACAGGTGCACGCCGAAGGCCACCGGCAGCGGCCCGTCGGCTCCGGCCGCCCGGTACAGCAGCAGGGCCCACACCGCGTGCAGGGCGCTGCTCTCCCCCGCGCCCCGGCCCGCGGCCCAGGAGCGCAGCCGGGAGGTCTCGGGCGGCCTGAGCCGGCGCTGGATCCGGCCCGGCCCCTCGGTGTGCCGCAGTGGCCCGCCGGGGCGGCCCGGGCTGACGGCGGCGTCGGCAGGCGGTGCGGCCGATGCCCAGAACTCCCGGGCCCCGGCCGGGTCCTGGCGGGTCAGCCACTGGGTGTGATCGCGGATGTCGGGCCGCCGGTCCCCACCGGGCAGCACGCCGCCGGCGAGGTAGGCACGGTAGAACTGCCGCACCAGCAGTCGTGCCCCGCGTTCGTCGAGCAGAGCCCGGTGATAGGTCACCAGCAGGCGGGTGGGCGAGTGCCCGGCACCGGTCGTGTCCGGCGGCCCGTCGAGCAGGGACAGCCGCAGCAGACCCGGCCGGTACAGCTCGAAGCCGCGGGCCCGGTCCTGCCGGAGCAGTTCGCTCCAGGCGACGTCGGCGTGCGCATGGCGTACGACCTCCACGACCGCGCGGTCGTGGAGCACCAGGCGGGCGGCGCCGGCCCAGTCGAAGGACGCCCGCAGCACCGCCTCCCGTTCGGCGACGGACTGCCAGGCGGTGATGAACCGGCTGAGGTCCAACGGCCCCGCCCAGTCCCAGAAGATCTGCTCCACGTACCGGCCAGGGCCGCACCGACTGTCCACCGCCGCCGCGAGCAGCGCCCGCTGATGCCCGGTCACGGCGATCGTGCCCGCTGCGGGCGGCGCCAGCAGGTCGGCCAGCAGGTCGTCGGTGAGCGCCCCACCGGGGTCGGCCGGGCCGCGGGGGGTGAGCCGCAGGAGATGGCGGCCCAAGCCCCCGGCGTCCGGTATGTCGTCCGCCATGTCGTCCAGGTCGACGTCGTACATCCGATGACGCTCGGCGACGCGCGCGGCAACCGCCCCGGCATCCGTGCGGGCGAGTGCACACAGCTCGAAGACGAGCGGCGACCAGGCCTGGGTGCCGAGCGGTTCATGCACCACGGCGAGGACGGCGCCCATGTGCGAGTGATGACTCCTCATCCGCTGCCCGGGGTGCCGGACAGCTCTGCCGCAGCGGCCGTCCGAGGCACCCCAACCTCCTTTTCGAATCGTTTCTGCACGACGCGCCCGGCCACCACCCGGCGGCCCCGCCCGACGCATCCGCTCACCGCTGGCCGGGGCCACGCCGCTGCGGAAGACCGATGGCCCGGGGGCCCTGCGGCGGCAGCGCCTTGGGCGGCCGCACCGGTTCGTCCGCGGATGACGGGGCCCGCGTCCCACCCGGCGCCGGCTGCGCGGCGTCCTGCCGATGCGCCTCGCTCACCAGGAAGCGCCCATCGACGAGATGGGTGGCAAAGGCCCACTCCCCGGCCGTGTCCCCGTCGAGCCGGGCGGTTCCCGTCGCGTCCCACCCGAAGCCGACCGCCGAGAACCGGCGCCGCATGCCGTGCCCGAGCGCCTTGGTGTACGCCTCCTTCAGCGTCCACAGTCGCAGGAACCTGTCGGTGCGCTCCTCCTCGGGCAGGGCAGCGAGCAGTTCGGCCTCCTCGGCGGTGCACACGTGGTCGCGCAGCGCCTCGTAGGAGATCCGGCGCCCGGCAGGCTCGGCGTCCACGCCGACCGGTCCGGCGCGGCTGACACCGACCACGATCAGCTCGTCGGTATGGGTGAGGCTCACCTGCAGGTCGGCGCCGAGCCCGCGCAGCACGGGCCGCCCGCCCGGCAGATAGGCGAGGTCGAGCCGGCCGGCGGGGACCTGGAGAGCTGCGGCGGCCGTGTGCTTGAGCACCACGCGGGAGACGGCGAGGCTCAACCGGCCCGCCGGGGCCGGATGCTGCCGGTAGCGCGGCCAGTCGCGGCCGAGCAGCGTGCGCAGCCCGGGATCGAGCAGGGCCGGTGTCAGCCACTGGCCCCAGGTGGTGTGCACGAGAGCCCGGCCCGTCCGCTCGATCCGCTCCTGGACCTCCTCCCACGGCCCCTCCGGCCCGGGAACATGGCAGGGCGGCGGGAAGGGGACCGGCGGTGTGCGGCCGTGCGCCGCGCCGGCTCCGCTCACCACGGCAGCCTCGTCGCATACAGGTCGCAGTCCACGCCGTTCGCCGCGCGCCGGGCCAGCTCGTCCCACACGCCCGGCTGCGGATCGGGCGTGCGGTCGGGCAGTGGCAGCCCGAGCCGTCCGGCGATCCGTCCCAGCGCCAGCAGCACCCAGCCGGCTGTGCCGAGGAAGGGCAGCTGCGTCCCGGCCGCCGCTTCCCGCACGCCCAGCGCGGCGGCGGCCAGCACCAGCAGGGCCTGTCGGTCCGCCAGGGCGCGCGCCGCCGGGTCGGCGGGGTCGTGCGCGGCGGTGGCCGCGCAGGCGACACGCAGCGCGCGCTGCTCGGTGACCAGCCTGCGGCCGACGCGGGCGAGCGCCGCGGTGCCGGGTTCATCGGCACCGGCGAGCCGGTCGGTGGCACCGGCCAGTGTCGCCGCGACGGTCTGCGCGCTGATGGTGCCGGGTGCCGCGGCGGCGGCCCCGGTGATCCGGAACAGCGCTGCGAGCTGCGTGCCGTCGTCCGGCCGCGAGCCGCCCGTCGCGCTCAGTTCCTCCACGAGGCGGACCTGAGCGGCAGCGGCGGACCTCCAGTCGGACCGGGCGAACGGCCGGTCCCTGAGGATCTTGGCCAGTGTGCGCCGTTCGAGGGTGTCGCCGTCGAAACCGCACTCGTTCAGCACCAGTTCGAGATCGCCGAGCAGCTCACCGACCAGCTGGGGCACGAGGTACCCCACGACCGCGGCGAGCGGTTCGCCGGACGGCCGGGGCGGGCCCGCGCCGGGCACGGCCGCGCCCGGATCCCGGTCGGGGCAGGACCGCAGG
The DNA here is from genome assembly GCF_003814765.1 of Streptomyces sp. TLI_185. Lineage (NCBI taxonomy): Bacteria > Bacillati > Actinomycetota > Actinomycetes > Kitasatosporales > Streptomycetaceae > Streptomyces > Streptomyces sp. TLI_185. Next base: position 77,268 of record NZ_RKRB01000002.1, on the reverse strand, counting down.
GCCACGGTCGTCAGGCTCTCGCAGGCCAGCAGGTCCGCGAAGACCGAGGCCAGCACCGGCCGCCACTGCCTGGCACCGGGTTCGTGGCTGCTCAGGCCGTCCACGATGCGGGTCACGCTGCGCAGGACGCCGCCGGCCGCCGCGAGGAGCGCCGCCGGCCCGAGCAGCGCGGCTGCCGGGTGCGGCAGCGGTGCGCTCAGCAGCGGACGGATGCTCCAGGCATGGGCGAGGGCGAGATCCCGGCAAAAAAGCGGGCGCAGGGCGCGCGCGAGCTGACCGGCAGCCGGCCGCATCTGGTCGGCATCGGGCAGACCGGCGGGAGGGGCGGGCAGATCGTCGTACCGCGCGGCCCACAGGGCGGACCGGCCGTAGGGGTTGTGGCGGTCCAGGGGGTCGCCGAGCAGCGCTTGGAGGCGCGCCGCATACTGCGCCGCGCCGGCCGGTTCGTCCGCGGGGGCGGGGAGGGCCGGGGTCGTCGGGGGCCGCCCGGCATGCGGGGCTGGCCGGGTCAGGGCCATCGCCGATCTCCTCGTCGTCGTGGTACGTGGTACTGGTCGCCGTACTGTCGTTTCCCGGCCGGCTCATCGCAGTCGGCGTACGGCGCTCTCGGCGTGCCACCGCGCCAGGTTCAGGGCCTCCGTGCTCGACCGTCCAAGCCAGTCGCGCACGTACCTGCGGGCATCCACGAGAAGTGCGCCCCCGCCCAGGACGGCCTCCACCGCGCTCTCCCGGAGCATCACGTGGTGGGAGGAGACGACCCGCACTCCGGTCACGTCGGGCTCCAGGTACCACTCCCCGTAGTGCGCGGCGACGGGATCGGGCGTCACGGTCTCCTTGTGGACGATCCGCCCCGCGGCCGGGAAACACAGCCGTATGGCCTCGGACACCAGCGTCTGCCCCGTCTCCGGGTCACAGGTGTGCAGGACCGTCGCCTGCACACCCGGTTGGTCCTCGATGACCTCGGCCCGTTCGACGTGGGGAACCACTTCGGCCCAGTCCTCGATGCGGTAGAGGAAGTCGTAGACGAGTTCGGGGGAGCCGGAGACGTACACGCTGTCCTCGAAGGACAGCAGCAGTTCGTCCAGCCGGTCCCAGCGCTCGGCCGCCTCACGCAGTGCCGTCAGCTCGGTCTTCACGTCCGTCTCGAGTGCCTCGGACATCTCCCAGGGCCCGGCCGTGCGCTCATGCCGCAGGGTCAGCAGGCACCGGTCGGCGCCGTCGGGCGCCACACTCCAGATGCCGGAGGTCGGCGCACCGGGCAGCAGGGCATCCTGCAGTTCGAACTCGATACGGCGCTGGTGTGGCCGCAGCACGCGGCGGGCGAGCGCGGAACACACCTGGCCGTGCCGCAGGTGCCACAGCCGCAGGTTCTCCTCGGCGCCGTCGAAGTCGATGCGTTCGACATGGACGAAAGGGGCCAGCAGGGCCGGCCAGCGCGGAGCGTCGGCGAGGAGGCCGTAGACGACGCCGGCAGGCGCCGCGACCGGGACCGTGTGCTGGGCGGAGTGCACTCGCTGCGTCGACATGCGCGACCCCCTCCTCCAGGTGTGATCAACGCTGCACGGCCGGGCCTGGGCGGTGCTCGAGTCCTGGTGGAGGAGGCGCAAGGTGACGTGGCGTCAGCCCACCGGGGCCACGGCCGCGCCCGTCGCGGGGCGGGCCGGGAGAGTCTCGGGGCCGGACATCAGGATGGAACGCTGCAGCTTGGCGAGCGCGGAGGACGGTTCGAGGCCCATGGCGCGCACCAGGGTGGCGCGCAGCCGCTGGTAGGCGTCGAGCGCCTCGCCTCGGCGGCCGGAGCGGTACAGCGCGAGCATGTACTGACCGCACAGACTCTCGTGGGTGGGGTACCGGTTGACCAGCACGGTCAGTTCGGCGAGCAGCTCACGGTGCCGGCCGAGCCGCAGGTCCGCCTCGACGCGCTGGTCCAGGGCGCACAGCCGGCTCTCCTCCAGCCGCTTGACCTCGGTCTGCAGCTGGGGGCCCGTCTGGACGTCGGCCAGTGCGGGGCCGGTCCACAGCCCGAGCGCCTGGCGCAGCAGACGGGCGGCCTGGGGGTAGTCCTCGGCGTCCATGGCCCGGTATCCGGAGCCTGCGAGACGTTCGAACTCCCGTACGTTGCTGGTGCCGTCGCCGGCCTTGAGGAGATAGCCGCCGGGGACGGTGAGCAGTACGTCCTTGGCCTGGCGGTGCTGCCCGGTTTCGTCCCCGGTGCCGTTCTCCAGGGCGGTGCTGATGAGTTCGCGCAGTTGCAGGATGTAGGTCTGCAGGGTGGCGCGGGCGCTGCGCGGGGGCCTGCTCCCCCACAGTTCCTCGGCCAGGACGGCCACCGGGACGACCTGACCGGCCCGCAGCGCCAGCAGGGCGATCACCTGGCGCGGCTTGGGTGCCGTCGGCGTGATGGACACCCCGTTGAGCCGTACGGCGAGTGTGCCGAGCACATCGATCTCCACGGTGTCTCCCCCATTCATTGGTGCCGTCTACAGCGTTCCCCTAGCACTCCCAAGTAAAAAACAGCACGTGCGGTATGTCAATCCCATACGAGTCGCTCCACTTGGGCTCCAGGCAGACCCCAGACCGCGCCGAGAGGGGACGAACGACTGCCGCGCGGCATGGACTTTCGGAAGGCCGAAGGCCGCGGCGGCAGGTCAGCCCCTCAGCGCGCCGAGTGTGCGCGAACCGCAGGCGCGGCTCTACTCAGACCATCCGCCGAGGTCGCGCACGTGGAGGGTCGGCACCACTCCGTGATCGGGGGATGCCGCGAGCCGCGGCAGGATGAAGGTCCAGAACTGCGCCACGCGCTCCGCCGCGAGCCAGGCGCGGTCCGCCGCACCGGCAGCCTGGAAGCCGAGAGTGGCGGCCACGATGGCAACCATCGCGGCTTCTGACGAGACGTCGTGCGCCAGTTCGCCCGCCCGCTCGGCCTGGGTGATCAGGTCGTACACAAGGGCGCGCCACCAGTGCAGCATCTCCGCCCCGCCCTTGCGGGAGGGGTCGCCGCTCAGCCTGAAGCCGGCCCGGACCACGGGATCGGCAGCAAGGACGAGCAGCAGGCGGCAGGTGGTGTCCACGAGCGCCTGCAGGAATGTGGCCGCCTCGAAGCGGCAGTTGTCGGCCAGCTCGCGCACCGACTCCGCCGCCTCGGCCTCCACCTCGGCAGCCAGGGAGTCCTTGCTCGCGAAGTGGAAGTGCAAAGCCCCGGAACTGACGCCGGCCCGCTTGCTGATGGCAGGCAGAGTGGCCGATGCATAGCCCACGTCGGCGAACATCTCGGCCGCCGCGACGATGAGGGTCTGGCGCGTACGAGCCGCCCGCACCTGCTTGACCATCGCACCCTCCTCCTGTTCCCCTTAGGCAGGACCCATATCAAACCGCATAGTTGGTTGGTTTGCCAGTGCCGGAATCGAGAGTTAACTCGCGCGGGTTGCCGCCAGGACGAGCGTAAGTCTCCTGTCCACCTTCCCTCGATGCCGCAAGTGGACTTACGACAGACCTGCCAGAGGGTCCACACTCAAACAGCACATATGAAATATGGTCTGCTGCATGCCCCGCCTCCTGGGTCACACCCGCCGCCCGCAGGATGAGAGCGCCACCGCACCGCGCCTCAGGATCGGCTTGTGACGATGACAGGGGCAGCGTACAAAACCAGGCGCCTGGTTTTGTACGCTGCCCCTGTTGGGCTCCGGCAAGGCCGCGCGGACAACGCCCGCTTGTCAGGACTCCGCTGCCACGAGCGCTTCGGCGCGCCTCGCTTCCTCGACGACCCGGGCGCCTCGGTCGGGCGCCGTGTCGAGTCTGATCAACGCCGCGGGTGTGGCGATGGCCGGCAGCATGTGGTTGAACAGGATGGTGACCCGCTCGCTCAGGTCCGACCAGTCGGTGACGGCCTCGGAGAACATCTGAATGCCGATCCATGCTCCGAGGAAGCATTCGGCCGTTTCGGCCGGGACGACGTGCGGCAGGACCTCGCCACGCGCCTTGGCCTCCGCCAGAAGCTTGGTGGACAGCTCGATCCAGGCGGGCCAGGCACTGCCGAACATGCGGCGGCCCTGGAGGTCCGCGGACAGCCGGATACCCGCCAGGAAAATCACGTCCCTGGGTATCTGGTAGGCCAGCACCATGCCCACGTCCACCCACTCCTGAAGCTTCAGCTCGCGCGGCATCCAGTGGCTGTCCGAGATCTGAGCCTCGATCACACCGCGCGCCAGGGCCTCTTTGGAGTTGAAGTGGAAGTAGAGGGCGCCTTTGGTCACGCTGGCCCGGTCCAGGATCTCGGCGATGGTGGCCGCGGCGTAGCCGCGCTCGGCGAAGACCTGAGCCGCGGCCTCAATAACCGCACGTCGGGTCCGTACCGCACGCTGTTGTCGCGCCATGGGCCCCCCAACAGATGAGAAATTAAAACCGAACGTTACGTACCTTACCCTGTTCCGACCCCGATAGAACGGAAAGAAACATGGCGTACGGTCCGATGTGGGCCGGCGTTCACCATGCGGTCCGGCCACCGTCCACGGGCAGCGTCGCGCCGGTGACGAAGCTCGCCTTGTCACTGCCCAGCCAGGCGGCTGTCTCAGCCACCTCCACGGGATCGGCGGCCCGGCCCTGGGGCGCGGACCGGTAGGCACGTTGCTCGGCTTCCGGGCTGTGCCTGAACCACTCGTCGATCATTTCGGAGCGCGTGAGTCCCGGAGCGATCGCGTTGACCCGTATGCCGTGCGGGGCGTACTCCACCGCTGCTGCCTTCGTCAGTCCGATCACGGCGTGCTTGGCGGCGATGTAGGGCGCGGCCGTCGAGGAGGCGACCAGCCCGCCGACACTACTGGTGTTGACGATCGCCCCGCCACCGCCCGCCAGCATCGCCGTGATCTCGTGGCGCATACAGTTCCACACGCCGCGCACGTTCGTGTCCATGACCAACTCGTAGTCCTCGTCCTCGAGACGGTGCAGGGGCTCCTTCGCGACTCCCACGCCGGCGTTGTTGAAGGCGATGTCCAGGCGGCCGTAGTGCTCGACAGCGTGTTCGACCGCGCGCCGGACCTCCCTGCCGCTGCGCACGTCCGCGACCCAGTGGCTCGCCTGTGCCCCGGCCTGGCGCAGCTGGGCGACAAGGTCCAGCAACCGGTCCTCGCGGCGGGCGGAAAGAACGACCGCGGCCCCTTGGCCGGCGAACACGCGCGCCGCGGCGGCGCCGATACCGCTACTGGCCCCGGTGATGAACGCGACCTTGCCGGCCAGCGGAGCCGTATCGCTGGTGGCGGTCATGAAAGCTCCTCGCCGTGCAGGCGCGCACCGGCAGTCGCGGCGCTTTCGGCCCGCTGCCAGACGCCGCCCTCGCCGGCCTCGTGGTCCACGGCACGCAGCAGTTGCTCATCGATGCCGGACAGGCTCGAGACGATGTGCCGGACACCCGCCTCCTGCATGAGGCGCCGCTGGAATCCGTGCGCGAAGGAACTGGGGTGCCCGATGAAGGGAACATCCAGTTCCCGGGCGCTCTCGGCCACTGCTGCCACATCGTCGATGAAGAGCACCTGGGCGGGGTCCAGGCCGAAGACGTCCTGGGTGATCTCCCGGACGCCCGGGCGGAAGTCGTTGGTGCAGATGTATCGGGGCTCGGTGAAGAAGGAGGCCCACGCTCCGAGGTGACGGTCGAAGTGGCTCTTGCCCAGACCGCCGTAGCACACGATCTCGAGTCCGAGTGCCCGCAGCCGTTCCAGGAGCGCGACCGCCCCGTCGAGCATCCTCAGCGGGTGTGTGCGCAGGTACCGCTCGCGTTCCGCGAAGTAGGCCGTGAGTATCTCCTGGGGGGTCGCGGTGCTGCCGGCCGCTTCCACGAAGGCCTGGGCCGCGGTCAGTCGGGGCTGGGAGAGGAAGGCGCGCTCGAGCTCGGCCGTGTAGGTGAGGCCGTGCTGGACGACCAGTCGGTGGATGACCGGGCTGAAGGTGTCGTTCAGCAGGACGCCGTCGATGTCGACGGCCGCGAGCCGGAGGGTGCGCAGCGGGGGGTGAGACACAGGAGTTCTCCCTGGGGGGATGAGGAATGTCAGCGCTCAGGCGTCAGCAGGACGGGAAGTTCCGCATGGCCGCTGGAGATGAAGGACTCCGAGGGGCGCAGCTCGTCGGCCGGCACGGCCAGCCGCAAGTGCGGGAAGCGCTCGAAGAGAGCGGGCAGGGCGGTGGTCGCCTCGCTCATCGCCAACGGCCGGCCCAGGCAGTGGTGCACACCGTGGCCGAAGGAGACGTGTTCGCGGCGCGCGCGGGTTGCGTCGAAGGTGTCGGCGTCGGGACCGTGGGTGCCGGGATCGCGGCCTGCGGCGACGAGCGACAGGAGAATCGGCTCCCCTGCGGGGATCACAGTCCCCTCCAGGTCGATGTCCTTGATGGCGAAGCGCAGCGGAATGTTGGCCACCGGGGCCTGGCAGCGCAGTGTCTCCTCCACTACGGCCTCCCAGGTGACAGCTTCTTCGCGGACGAGGCGGAGCTGTTCGGGATGAGTGAGCAGTGCGCAGATGGCATGGTCGAGGAGGTTGATGGTCGTCTCGTGCCCCGCTCCCAGAATCAGATGGAGCGTGTCCACGAGTTCCTTCTCCGTCAGCCCTCCCCCGTCCTCGTCCCGTATGGCTATCAGGGCGCTGGTGAGATCGGCGGCCGGCTCGGTGCGCTTGCGGCGGACCAGGTGGTCCAGGAGCTCGTACAGCTCGATCTGGTTCTGCTGTGCCTTCTCGGGCGTCGTCGAAGTGGTGAACAGTGTGTTGACCACCCGGTGGAAGTCGTGCTGCTCGTCGTCGTCCAGGCCGAGCATCTCCGAGATCACCCGAAGGGGCAGTTCACAGGCGAACTCCCTGCGCAGGTCCACGGGTTGTCCCGCCGGACGGCGTTCCAGGCGGGTGAGCAGCTCGTCGGTGATCGCCCTGATACGGGGCTGAAGGTCCGTCACGCGCCGGGTGGTGAAGGCTCCGGCGATCAGCTTGCGGAGCCGGGTGTGCTCCGGCCCGTAAGCGGTGAGCATGCTCTGCACCGACACCCACATGGCGAGCGGCCACGAGTCGTCCACCTCGCGGCTGATCCACGCGGACCAGTGCTGGTAGGCGTCCTTGGACACGGCCGGGTCCGTCATCACCTGCTTGATCAGGTCGAGTCGGTTCACCGACCAGGCCTTCACACCACCTGGCAGCACGACTTGGACGACCGGCCCAAGCTGTCGCAGCACAGCAGCCTCGCCGTGCAGATCCTGGCCGGACGGGTCCAGGACGACAGGAACGGATAGCTCACGCACAGGTGCCTCCTATTAGAACAGCGACAAAAAAAACCGCGAAACGGGTTTTTTACTGTAGAGCGAGGTTCACAACATCAACCGATCGAGGAAACAAGATTTGTCCAGTTTGTCGCGCTTGCGTCCCTACTTCGCTCAAAACTGGTCAGAGTTAACCACCAAAGCGGAACCTTTCCTTCACCCTTTCTACCGATGCTTGGTCAATCCTTTGCCTCGACGGCGCGCCAAGAAAACCGGTAGGTCCGTATCTTATGAGACGTCGTCGAACAAAGTTGCAAGACGGGGGTCTTTGATGGAACTGGATACGGCACCACAGGGAATCGAACTGTCCGCACTTCCTCGGCTGACCACGACCGTCCCGAAGGAGTACGTGCACCGCGCCTGCCTGGCCGAGGTGTTCCTGACCGGCTGCACCGCCGGCGAAAAGCAGAACTTCTCCCTCACGGGACAGTGGCCGCGTGCGCACACACTGTTCAACAGCGCCGACGGGAGCGGTCACGATCCGCTCCAGGTTGCAGAGACGTTCCGTCAGGCAGGCATGTTCCTCGCCCACGCCGAACTGGGTGTTTCGCTCAGCCACCGGTTCGTGATGCGGGACCTCAGCTACACGACGCACCCCGAGAACATGGGCATCGCCCTGACACCGACGGACTTCAGCGTCGAGGCCAAGTGCACGGAGATCGCCTGGCGGCGAGGAGCGGCCAGTTCGCTGCGGCTCGACCTGTCCATCCACCGCGACGGGGCCCTTATGGCACACGGGGCGGGTTCCTTCTCCACCACCCCGCGGGCGGTGTACAACAGGCTGCGCGCGAACCGCAAACCGTGGTCGGGCGCGGCCTTCGCGATAGCCGAAAGCCGCAGTCCGCTCGCCCCGTCGGCCGTCGGACGCGCCTCCACAAGGGATGTGGTGCTCTCCGCGATGGACACACCCGGCCGCTGGCTGCTCACCCCCGACCTCACACACCCGATCTTCTTCGACCACACCGACGACCACCTCCCCGGTATGGTCCTGCTGGAAGGCGCGCGGCAGGCGGCCTCCGCGGCACTCGCCCCGAAGCGGCTGAAGCCCACGAACGCCACCACCCAGTTCTTCCGCTACGCCGAACTCGACCGGCCCTGCTGGGTGGAGGTCACACGGGCCTCGCCCGAGAACGCGGGGATCATGACCGTGGAGGTCGCCGGCCGCCAGGACGGGGAGACGGTCTTCGTCTCCACCATCACCGGACCGACACTCTGAAGGCAGCCGAGCCTGTCTCCGGCCCGCCCCGCCCGTCATTTCCCACCGGCTGCGCGACGTGGACACCGCACCGCGCAGCCGGTGGCGCCAGGCCCCACCGGCCGTTCACGCGCCCGTGCCCGTAACAGCAGTACGGCACGGGCCCCCAGCTCCATGGACGTGACACCCATGAGCGGCCCTCCCCCGGATCCACCCACCGTGACAGACGAGCCGTCCGGCGCTCACAACTGCCCGGCCTGACTGTTTCCTTCAGCACTGCACCGCCGCAAGGCCCGCCGGGGCGTTCGCCCGCCGGACGCGAGCACGTCGAGCCGGTTACGTGGGCAGCGACGCCCCCGGCAGGGGTGACGACACCGCCCCGCCCTCCGACCGCTCCGTCTTGCACCCCTTGCTCACCGGCACCAGGGTACGCGGATCGATGGCCTCGGCGGGCGCCTCGGTGGCGTACAGCCCGTCAGGAACGGTGTCCCGTCCCGGTCATGGGGCAGCAGCCAGAACACCCGGCGGCGGAAGGTCCAGGACGAACGGGACGGCTTGGCCTCCGGAGCGAGCAGCGCGTAGCCGACCATGCGGCCGTCGCGGTGGTGGGCGGGCCTGCCCCGGCGGGTCGGCAGCCCTGGCCGGCCGACGGCGGGACGTACCACGTGGCGGACCCCCGGCCGCTGCCCATGGACCATCTGGTCGCTCGTCTGCGGGTGCTGCTGCGGCTGCCGGAAGTACGGCAGGTTCCGCTCGAGGAACACCGGTCACCGGTCAAGAGCGCGATGCCGGAGCTCTCCGATCACCAATACGCCCTCCTCACCGAGGACAACTGGTTCGACACAGGCCGGATCTGGCGCCGTACGGGGCTGGAGCCCGGCCCGGGGTTCGAGGACCGTTTCACAGCCTGCGCCGCCCGGTACGCACGGCAGTTGTGCCCCGGCCTCTGGCAGAGGGCGGCTGAAGCGCACGCCCCCCGAGATGATCGATTCCAAGGGTGGGTGGTCGTAGCGATTCCGGACCGGAGGGGTGTCGCCTGCACCCTCATCTGCCTGCGCCGCCTGACTCGCCGATGTGCCGTTGCAACAGCCTGACTGCCAGGTCATGGCCATAGCGAATGGCAAGGTCCATGGGCGTTTGCCCATCAGGGTCAGGGAGTTGCGGATCAGCACCGTAGGCCAGGAGCACAGCGGTGGTATGCACAGTCAGCGGCCTGCCGCTCTGCAAGGCGCTATCGCCTTCCGCGTCAATGGCGTGCGTCAGGAGCGTCATGTTGTCGCATGCCTCATCGGGATCGGCTCCCTTGGCCAGTAACTGAGCCAGGGTCTCTGCGTCCTCGTTCTCCACCGCTTGATGGGCCGGTGTCCAGGTGTTCTCCACGGCGGCATTCAACCGTTGCCGCACCAGTCCGGCCAGCGCATTCCGGCGGAACTGATCGCCAATTGAGATGACTTGTTATCGCCGCCGAGCTGGTCCGGCCGGGTGCGCGGGCGTCCAGCGCCGAGCCGGCCGACCCGGATGCGTTCCATGACAGGGATGAGCTGCGGGGCGTCGCCCCACTGGCCTGAGTGGAGCGCCACGAAGACCAGCGCCGCCAGCAACCCATGGATCAGTGCCGCGATGCGCGGGCAGGACGCGACGCTGGAACGGCTCCGCGTCGACCGCCAACTCGAAGAGGCCCTGGCCCACGGCCCCGACCCGCTCCACCTCGCCGAGGTGTTCGGCCTCGACGAGAAGACCGCGATGCGCTACGCGGAATCCGCACGAGCCCTGCTGGAACAGGGCGCTGAACAGCACCGTCGCTGAAACCTGCTCGACCGCGATGCACCATGAGGGGAATCATGGACGAGTGATGTCGACCGAAGCAGCAGCGCTCGCCCTACAGGACCATGCCGTCCTCTGGAGCATGGGCGAGATCAGTGCTACCCATGTCGTCACCGGCGCCTGTAATGCGCTCGTCGCTGGCCTCGACAGTCCCGCCCTGCGGATGCTGGCCGCGTGCACGCGCGCGGAGGCGGATTACGACGTCCCCGATCTCCTTCCCCCGGCACTCGACGAACTGGGCCTCACCTTCTACCTGGTGGGCAGCATTGCCGGACAGGAAGCCGCCGCACGAGCACTTGCCGCCCGAATGCTGGCCGGCGAGTTGACGCCACGCGAGCTGGTTTTCCGGATCCACCAGCGCTTCGGGCACGAACTGCCCTTGGCCGAACGCCTCGCCAACCTGGACGACGAGTACGACATCCTCGAGTACGGCGACAGGACACCGGCACAGGTCGACGCCGAGGTTCTGGCCGAAGCTCTTCGGCTCACTCAGCATCCTCGTGTTACACCCGAACCCACGGATCCACTGACCTGAAGCACATCGGTGGACTCTTGGGTTCGCACTGAAGAGACCTCGGTTTCCGTGAACCCACGGGGCTCTCGGGGGTCGAGGAACATCGGAACGAAAACCGGCGTCAAGCCCTTCGCGGGCCTGAGAGCGCTTTGACCTGGGGCTCTACGGGGGCGGAGCCTTCGGCAGTCGTGGTGATCATTGACTGTCTGGAGGTCCGGGACCCAGTAGCCCATCTGACTTACGGGTTGGTCTCGGACGAGCGTCGGCGGGCGAGAGCTAGGCTTGTCAGCGTCGTGATCGCCATGGCGCCGATGCCGACCAGCGCCGCGGTGGTGTAGGCGCTGTCGTCGGGGAAGAGGTGGCCGGGGCTGGTGCCCGCGGCGAGGATCAGGCCGCCGATGGCGCTGCCCAGGGAGTATCCGACGCTGCGGACGACGTAGTTGAAGCTCATGGCGCTCGACGTCTCGCTCTTGGGGGTGACGGCCAGGATGACGCCGGGCATCGCGGCCGAGAAGCCGCCGACGCCGAAGCCGAGCACGCCCATCGCCGCGAACAGTTCGGCCAGGTTCGACCGGGCCGCCGCGAACAGGGCGAACCCGCCGCCGACCACGACGGCGCTGCCGGCCAGGAGCAGGGGGTCGGCGATCCGCGTCCGGACCCGCGGCGTGAGCTTGCCGGCGACGAACCCCAGCACCGAGAACGGGATGAGGACCAGCCCGGCGACGAAGGTCGTCAGCCCGAAGCCGTAGCCGGCGCCATGCGGCGTCTGCGCGTACCGGGTGATGAGCGTGAGCAGGAGGTACATGCCGATCCCGCCGACGAACATGGCGAGGTTCGCCCCGGCGACCGCCGGGTGCCGCACCGCCCGCACATCGACCAGGGGCGTCGTGCTGCGCAGCTCGATGACAGCCCAGACGCAGAGCAGCACCACCGCGACGACGGCGAGGCCCGCCGCCACGGCGAGGTGCCGGCTCCACAGATTCCGTTCGCCGGCGAGGAACAGCACCAGGAGCAGCGCAGCGGTCAGGACGACCGCGCCTGCCACGTCCACGTGGGCGGAGCGGCCTTCGGGGGCTTCGGGCATGGAGCGCCACGCGGTCAGGAGGGCGGCGGCGGTGACGACCAGGCCGAGGCCGTAGGCGGCCCGTACCCCGCCGAGCTCGGCGAGCAGTGCGGCCAGCGGGTAGCCGACGCCGGCCCCGATGATCGAGACCACCGAGATCAGGGCGATCACGGCCGCGCTGCGCTCCTCGGGGAGGTGGTCCCGGGCCACGCCCATCATCAGCGCCGTCAGCCCGAGCCCGACGCCCTGGGCCGCCCTGCCGGCCAGCAGCCACGCGAACGGCAGCGGCAGCACGGTGAGCGCGCTGCCGGCGACGACGACCGCCAGCGTGGCGAGGATCGTGGCACGCCGGTGCGGGCCGGCTCCGAGCCGGCCCAGGACCGGCGTGGCGACGGCGCCGCTGAGCAGCGCGACGGTCAGCGTCCACTGCGCGCTGCCGAGCGAGACGTGGAACGAGGTCGCCACGCTGGTGATGAGCGGCGTCCCGAGGCTGGCGACCGCCGCGACGACCAGAGCGATGAACATCAGGGCGGGGACCAGCAGCCGCGCCTCGGAACGCGCCACCGGGAACGCCTTCACCGCGACCCCGCCGACCGGCTGCCCGGTCACTGCTTCGGCCCTTCGCGGTCCTGGCTTTCGAGCTCTGCCAGATGCTTCAGCGCCGGAAGGGCCGCCACCAGCGCCTCGACCTCGTCGCCGGTGAGCTCGCCGATCAACCGCTCGAACGCGTGGACGCCCGCCTGGCGCCGCGTCCGGACATAGGAGGCGCCGGCCTCGGTCAGGCACACCAACGTGACGCGCTTGTCGGACGCGTCGCCCCGCCGCTCGACCAGGCCGGACTCCTCCATCACCCGGACCAGGGCGGTCATCGCGGGCTGGGTGACGCCCTCGACCGCGGCCAGATCGGTGATGCGCCGCGGGCCGGTCCGGTCCAGGGTGGCCAGGGTGGCGGCGGACGTCAGGCTCATGTCCCGGGGCAGGCGTCTCGCGGCCCGGGTGGCCAGGCCGTAGAGGGCTGCCCCGATGGCGGCGGACGCGCCAGGAGCAGTGTCTTGACGACTCATGCTCGAAGCATAACATTTTTATATTCATACTTTATGGAAATGCCCGACTGGCGCGGGCGGCCTCGATCCGCGCCCTCAACGGCAGCCGGCCATCGCGCTCGGTGCGCGGCCGGAACCTGCCGCGCCCGACGACCAGGAAGTGCTCGCCCAGCACCTCCGGCTCGTGGTGGGCCATGGCCGCCTCAGTAAACGAGGACCGCCCCGGCCCCTGTGATGGAGGCAGGGTTCGGAGTGAAGTGCATGTGAAAGCGTGGGTGCTTGGCCAGCCAGGTCCTGATCGCGGGTGACGAGGAACAGACGCACCAGCAGCAGAAGTCACACGACTACTGACGATCAACTACTGGGCGCAGGACACAAGCCGGGCGCCCTGCGGGGGCCGCGCGCTGCGGCGAGCACGCCCGCGCCGAACCAGCAGATCTCCAGAATCGCACGGCCGGCGCCATGCAGGGGATGAGCAGCGGTCGGCGCGGCGAACGTGCCCCAGACGAGGGCCATCAGCGCCACCGCGGCCACCGCTGCGGCAACCCGCAGGGCCCAGGGGCCACGACGCTTCCAGGCCCACCGGCCCACGGCCACATAGACGGCCACCTCGGCCGCGAAAGCCAGTACGTCGACGATCGCGCTCATCGGGCCAGCCACCACGCGGACGCGAGGTGCAGCACCGCGAAGGCGCCGGCTCCCAAGGCCATCCCCATGTTCCTCTGCCGGACGCCGATCGCCGAGTCCCCCACCTGTGCCAGTCCCGCCACGACCAGCATGGGCCAGGTCGCCACCCGGTCGTCCGCCAGCAGCACCAAGGCGGTTGCCAGGCCCAGCGGTACGGCCCGCGCCGCGTACGCGCGGACGTACAGGTCCGTTCCGGCGGTCACCGGTTCACCCGTCGGCAGGGCCAGGCCGGGGCGCAGCACCCCGGCGACGCTGGAACCCGCGCTGACGAGGGCGGCCACCGCGTTGGCCGCCAGTACAGCATTCATCAGATCTCCCCCTGAATCATTCGAGCTATGAACGATATTTATACGGTATCATTCTCTTCGTGAATGATGTCAAGGGAGCAGCGGCCCTCCGCGCCACCGTCGTCTTCAACCTGGGCACCCTTGGGGCCGTGGCCTCGGAACGATTCGCGGCACGGGTCGAAGCGCTGGGGCTCAAGCCCAAGCACGCGGGCCTGCTCGCCGCGCTGGACGCGGGGGCGGCGGCGTCTCAGCTGGAGCTGGCCTCGCGGCTCGGGGTCGCGCCGAGCCTGATCGTGGCACTCGCGGACCAGTTGCAGGAGTTGGGCGCTGTCGAGCGGGTGCGCGACCCGGAGGACCGGCGGCGCCAAGCGCTCAGTCTCACCGCCGAGGGCCGGCGGCTGCTGGCGCGCTGCGTCCGTGCCGCCGAAGACGTGGATGCGGAGCTGACCGCGGGCCTGAGCGAGGCGCAGCGGACCTCGCTCACCCGCGGCCTGCGGCTGCTGGGCGAACAGCAGTTGCCCGGCTAGCGTCCTGCGCCCAGTAGTTGATCGTCAGTAGTCGTCTGACTTCTGCTGCTGGTGCGTCTGTTCCTCGTCGGGGCCCGAAGCTGGAACCATTGCTGCCGTCCGATGACGAGCTGGTCACCACCGACCGGCCGCATCCGAGCAACTGGTTCGGACGTGAGGCCAAGCCTGTACTACAGTCCGATGTTGCCCGCGCCATCGAGCTGGCCCTTCGCCAAGGTTGGACCGCAACCGTCCCGGGCTCTCCGTTCCACCTCGATTGGTCCGCCGGCTTCACGCCTTCGCCTTGAGCCAAGCAGAGGGTGAGCACCGCTTTAGGAGTTCGATCAGACGGCCGTCCTGGGGCCCTTCCCTAGGTATCGATATACAGCCCTGGACTGCCCAAGGTTGCTTGTGTCCGCCGTCGTTGATGTCAGCTGGTGATGTCAGGTTGGATAGCCCGATGGAACGCATTGAGGCGGAGCTGTTCACCGATGGCGGAAACGATGCTGTGGTTCGCCTGCCCGGTCGCCGGTTCCCCGGCGTGCTGATCCAGGGCGACTCTCTTCACATCCTCCGCAGCGACATGGACGAGGTGGTCCAGGCCTGCGAGCGCGGCGACCTGGCCGAGGCCGGGGAGTCCGCCGGCCTCCTGCTGGCG
The DNA here is from genome assembly GCF_003814765.1 of Streptomyces sp. TLI_185. NCBI lineage: Bacteria > Bacillati > Actinomycetota > Actinomycetes > Kitasatosporales > Streptomycetaceae > Streptomyces > Streptomyces sp. TLI_185. Next base: position 62,203 of record NZ_RKRB01000002.1, on the reverse strand, counting down.
AGCCTCGATGCCTTGCTGATGCGGTACTCCACCGCGTTGGAAGGGCACGAGATTCAGCGGCCGTACTGAACGGCTGGACTCTCAGCTTGGAAAGCTTGGGTTTTCCGAGGGCGATTATCGCACTGACCTGCGGCGGAGCGGCGTTGGAACTCTGGGAGCGCCCGCTGCCAGTCCCCGCTGTTCCCCGTGGTTCCCCGCACGATCTGGCACGCGAATGACACGGCTGTCGCACTGCGTCGGCCGGGGTAGCGATGCCGGGACCCGACCCACCACCGATCCCCCTCCGTTACCGTGGCAGCCCATGACGGTCCTGATTATCGGTGGCAGTGGCTTTCTGGGAACTGAACTGGTCCGCCAGGCCATCGCGGCGGGGCACGAAACGGCCGCGACGTTCGCCTCCCGAGCGGGCAGGGCCTCGGGTGTCGCCTGGCATCCGCTCGACGTCCGGGACCCTGCGGCTGTCGCCACGTTGATCGCTGATGTTGCCCCCTCGGTCGTCGTCAACGCGTCCAGCGGGCAGTCTGACTGGGCGGTCACCGCCGACGGCGCGATCCGCGTGGCGCTGGCTGCCGCCGAGCAGGGCTGCCGCCTGGCCCATGTCTCCAGCGATGCGGTGTTCTCCGGCGCGCACGTGCGCTACGACGAGAGCAGCCCGCCCGATCCGGTCACCCCCTACGGCGCCGCAAAGGCCGCCGCCGAGACGGCTGTGCGGCTGCTGGTGCCGGGAGCCGTCGTCGCCCGCACGTCGCTGATCCTCGGACACGGCCAGTCCGGGCACGAGCGCACGGTGCATTCCCTGGTGGCCGGCACCCGAGATGGGGTCCTGTTCACCGACGACATCCGTTGCCCGGTGCACGTCGAAGACCTGGCCGCCGCCTTGTGGGAGATCGCGCTGTCCGACGCGGCCGGGGTGTTCCACCTTGCCGGGCCCGATGCCCTGAGCCGTCACGACCTCGGTGTGCTCATCGCACGGCACCAAGGACTTGACGGTGCGCAGCTGCCCGCCGGGCGGCGAGCCGACACCAACCTGCCCGGGGCCCTCGACGTGCGCCTCGACAGCCGCGCAACGCAGGAGCGGTTGCGGACCAGGCTCCGCGGCGCCCATGAGTTCCTGCGCGGAGACGGCCGCATCATTCAGGACCCGCTCCAGTTGCCCCTGCAGCGGTAGTCACACACGGACCTCTTCGTCTCGAAGCAACTTGGGTGGGGGCTCTGCCTTGGACGGGTGTGCCGCTCACCTGTACTGACGGTCCGTAGACGTCCGTGCTCGCCTGCCGCTGTCCACTGTCGTTGTCACGCAGTTAGACACTCACGTGGGGTTCGGCGTAGCTCCGGGCTGGCTTGGCATCTGCCGTGAAGCTGCCGCCATGAGTGCCCGACGAAGAGCGCGCCAGCCATGCTCCCGCTCTAGGCCGCTGTCATCGATTGCCTTCCGAAGCTTGGCCTCACTCACCTCGCAGGCGTGTTGCAGATCCGCTCCTTGAGCGTCGGTGCCAGGGCTCCAGCCACGTACCGGCCCGTTCCCACGGACGTGCTCAACCAGCCTCAGCCGAGCTGCGTACACGCTGAGTTGCACTGCGACCAAGCTCCGCGGAAGCTCGATGTCGACCATGAGCGGAGGGTAGATGCCGACTCTCAGCTTGGGTAGCTGCGATCCATTGCAGCCGGTCTGGGTGCTGACTTGGGCGCAGCCCTCGCGGTTGTGGCTGTTGCTGTACTTCGCCGCGGTACGACACCCAACGGCCGACGCGTTCTCGTCAGCCTGAGAAGCCGGGCTGCTGTTCTCCCCCAACACCTGGTTGCATGACTCACCTTGCGCGTGACGCGCTCTGCAGTCGCACGGGCGGGTGCTGGGTCGCCGCATGCCCCTCCGACGCTACCCACGATGAGGTTGGCGGCGTCGTGGTCGAGAAAGTCCGACAGGCAGGGCAGTCGAACCTCCTTCCGTGCCCGTCTTTAAAGGGGAACGAGGGAGGGCGCATTGAACGCCGACGAGGAACGCCAGTTCCGCGAGTTCGTGGCGGCGCGGTCGAGATCGCTGCTGCACACGGCATACCTGCTGACCGGGGATTGGGAGCAGGGCCGGGACCTGCTCCAGACCGCGCTTGCCTCCACCGCTCGGCGTTGGTCGAAGCTGCGCGACCGGGAGCAGCCGGAGATCTATGTGCGCCGGGCGCTCTACCACGCCCAGGTGGATCGCTTCCGACTCCTCAGCTGGGGGCGGGAGACGGTCACGGACACCCTGCCGGACCAGCCGTCCGGGCAGGTCGCCGACTGGGCCGAGACCGTGGTCCAGCGGCAGGACATCATGGCCGCGCTGCGGCGGCTGCCCAAGCGCCAGCGTGCGGTGATCGTGCTGCGTTACTTCGAGGACCGGCCGGACAATGAGATCGCCGCGATTCTGGGCGTTGCTCAGGGGACGGTCCGCAGCCAGACCCACAAGGCCCTCGCCTCTCTCCGCACCACCCTGGCCGAGGCAAGGCCGTCGGCCTCCTCTTCCACTGCCTCCGGAAGGGGCGTCATCGCATGAACGGCTCGACCGAACACCCGCTGCACGAAACGCTGCTGCACGACGCCCTGCACGCGCATGTCCGGGAGAGCGGCGGTGACGCCGCCGGCGCCCATCTGGTCGGCCTGGCCGACGGCGCGTTGCGGGTCGCCCGGCGGCGGCAGCGGCTGGCCCGCACCGGGGTCGGCGTCGCCGCCGTCGCCGTGGTCGCCACTGCCTGGGTGGCCGTCGCTGACGGCGCGACCCCCCGCGCGCACGTGGTTCAGCCCGCGGTAGAGGGCGACACCGGGAAGCCGGCCCCGGTCTCCCTCCTGCCGGTCACCTCGTCCACGGAGCAGGCCTGCACCCATGGCAGCGGCGGCTACACCGTGCACGCCACCGCGACCCACCCGGCGCTCTGCGTCCGCGCCGACCGGGCCAGGGGCATGACCGACGTTCGTGTCACCTCCGCGAAGGCCGAGAAAGGCACCATCGACGGTACCTGGCAGGTCGAGGTGACCCTCAGCCCCGCCGACCGGACCCGCTTCGCCGCCCTCACCGGCTCCATCGCGGGGACCCCGGTCCCGCACAACGAATTCGCCATCGTCATCGACGGCAAGCTCTGGGGCAGGCCCTCCGTGACCTCCTCGATCACCGGCGGCCGTTTCGAAATCGTCGGGGCCTACGTCGGAGACCTCACCAGCGCTACCGCCCACGACCTCGCCCACCGGCTAGATCCCGGCAGGTGAGTAGTCAACTCCTGCTTGGCGTTACGACCTGATCAAGACCCGACAAAGCATCGCGCCGGACACCCCCGACGAGGAGATCACCTCCGACATCTGGGCCTGCCCGAGCACCAACGCCCCACGCTGATCGTGCTGTTCGTCGACGAGGTCGCCGAACTCGCAGTACAGGGGCGGAACGCGGTTATTCGAAACCGTGGAGCCGGACCAGATCAACGGAGACAGCATCCGGCATCCGCCGGCCGGGACCACATCAGCTGAGATTCCCAGCACCCCCATATCTCAACTGAACTGGTCGCCGCACGTCAGGGGCCCAACTCGGAACCAGATCAATTAAGCCTACGGTGGGCAAGGGCAAGTAGCCGCGGATTCTCCCTTCCCGGGTGTGCTGCACCTCACCGCGGTGAAGGCGGTGGGCCGGGAACACGTTGGGAGGGTGGGGAGTTGATGCCTACGTGGCTAGCGGAGGGGACAGTGTCCCCGGGCCTCACCTATAGCCCATGGGGACGATCGTTTGGCTGAAGCCCCATGGAGCATCCCGCCGAGAGGTGACCGCCCTCCGCACGTCACCACCCCACGGCCCCGGCTGGCCTCCCCCGTCCAGCCGGGGCTTTCCTGTTCGGCATTCCAGGCCAGCGACTTCATTCACTCAAATGGTGCCAACTGTGCTGCCGGGTGCCAGTGACGCATACAGTCAGCGAGTCAAGGCCGGATACCGGACAACGCAACGCCGACAGGGGCGCGGAGGCCCACACAGGGTTCGTCACCGACGTCAGCGGCACCGCTTTCCAGGTGCGGATAACACCTGGTCCCGCTCGCCGAGGCATGGGGCTCCGGCGCCTCCGCTTGGACTGCGAAGGAACGCGAGTCCTATGCCAACGACCTCGGGGACGCCCGCGCCCTGATCGCGGTCTCCGCCGCCAGCAACCGCTCAAAGGCCGACCAGGACCCGGCCACCTGGCAGCCGCCGGCCGTCGGCTACCGCTGCACGTACGCCACGGACTGGGTGACCGTCAAAACCCGCTGTGGTCTGGCGATCGACCCCGTCGAGCGGACCGAGCTCGCCAAGATTCTGCGCCCATGCCCGAACACGACGATTGAGGTCACTCTCGCGCGCTGATATGGGGCCGGGCCCGTCACCACGGGGGAAAGCGACGGGCCCGGCCACCACCCACGGTTCCCACACCCGACCTGCGTGGCGCAGGCGAAGAGCCGCCCCGCGCCCGGGCGTTGTTATGCGTCGACGATCTGATTGAGCAGAAACGCTGGGACGGATGTCATCCATCAAGAGTGAACTCACACCAGACCGCCTTGCCGCCGCCCGGCGTCCGCCGTGACCCCCAGTTCGACGCGATCGTCGCGATGACAGAGATGCCCCGGCCCGACTCATCCTGCGGTTCCGCACGGCGTCGACGTGGGAGGTGGTCATTGCCATCGATCACTTCGACGATCAAGCGGCGATCCGTGCGACGGAGGCGCAGCCGCATGGGTGGCGCACCGTGCTGAAGGGCGTTGGCGACCAGTTCGCTGGCGGCGAGGACGCCCCGGTCGTGAAGTTCCGGCGAAAAGCGCCAGCTCGTCAGGACGCCGGAGGCGAACGCACGTGCGCGTGGGGCCACTTCCACCCCACCCAGCAGCTCGAGGGCCGCGTTGCGGAACAGTTCGCCGTCTGGGCCGGTGCGGTCCGGTTGCTGGAGCACCAGGACTGCCACGTCGTCGTCGTGGTCGGCAGTGACACCGAGGCCTCTGAGTAGCCAATCGCAGACGGCCTGCGAGGGGCCACTCGCTACGGACAAGGCCTGTTCCAGGGCGGCAATGCCGTCGTCGATGTCCTGGTCACGGCGTTCGACGAGGCCGTCTGTGTAGAGCACCGCCGTGAAGCCGGGGCCCAGCGGGATCGCTCCCGAGGCGTACACCCAGCCGCCCACGCCGAGCGGCGGTCCAGTTGGCTCGTCAGCACGCACGACGCTTCCGCCCTCGTCACGGACGAGGATCGGCAGGTGACCGGCGGAGGCGTACACCAGGCGGCCCTCGTTCGGGTCGTGGACGGCGTACACGCACGTGGCGATCTGGTTGGCGTCCAGCTCCGTCGTGAGGCCGTCCAGGAGCTGAAGGATCTCATGCGGGGGGAGGTCCAGACGGGCGTACGCACGGACCGCCGTGCGGAGTTGACCCATGACGGCCGCCGCCCGTACGCCCCGGCCCATCACGTCACCGATGACCAGGGCCGTGCGGCCGCCGCCGAGGGTGATGACGTCGTACCAGTCGCCGCCGACCGCCGCCTCCGAGCCAGCGGGCTGGTAAGTGGCCGCGATGCGCAAGTCATCCGGTTCTTCCAGCTCCTGCGGGAGGAGGGAGCGCTGGAGGATGACCGCTGTCTCGCGATGGCGGCGTTCACTGGCCTCCAGCTGTCGGCCCGGGTCGCGTTGCGCGTCGTGGCTGTCTCGCTGTGAACTGGCCTCACCGATCCGGCCCGAGTCGGCCCCGACCGATTGCTTATCCGACTTCGGCCCGAGCCGGTCCTGCCCCTGGCGTGGTTCAGCGACGCCATCGCGCTCGTATGGTCTGAGCGCCCGGCGGAGCCACTTCAGGCCGGAACGACGGGATGTCTTGGAGCTGGCTGACGGGTTATCCCGGTTGTCCCGGACAACTCCGAGGACCTCACGGTCCTCTCCGGCTGAAGGGAGGTCTGCGGCCCGCGCGCGCTGCACCTGCCCGGGCACGATGCTCACCATGGTGCCGTCAGCGTCGGAATGCCGGGGCGGAGGCGTCCGGTAGCCCACCTCGTCGGCGGCCTGCTGAACGGCTTCGTGCTCCTCGTCGAGGACAGCACGCACCTTCTCCAACGCGCGGTCCACGTCGTCGAGAGCTGCGTCGTCGGGCCTGATCGCGTCCAGATCGGGCAGAGGCGTCTGCGGGGTCAGATCCTGAGGCTGCGCGGCGTGGTCGTGCCCCATCCGGACACGCAGTTCGGCAAGCTCTGTCTCCAGGGCCTGCATGCGGCGTGAGGCATGGTCGGCGACCTGCTGCGCGGTGTCCCGCTCCTGCTCTGCTCGGGACAGCTGCTCGCGCAGTTCGGTCTGCTGCCACTGTGCACGGGACAGGCGTAGCTCCAGCGCCTTGTGCTCCCCCAGGTCCTTGGCCGGCAGCAACTGCAGGGCATCGACCCGGCGCTTCAGTTCCGCAACCTTCGCCTGGGCCTGTCCGAGCATGGCGAACAGCAGCGTGACGATCTGGAGTGCCTGGTGCCAGCCGCGCTCGCTGGCCTCGTAGGCCTGCCGGACGCGCTGCATCTCCTGGTAGACCTCGATGGTGCGGTCCTTGGCCGCCAGCAGCTCTCGGGCGAGTGCCAGCTCCTGCGTCTCCTCGATCGGTCTCGGGCTGACTTGTGCCTGGTCCCATAACTCTCGTGCCGTCTGAAGGCGCTGCCCCGTGCGATCGGCTGGTTCGTGCGGGAAACAGACGTCGGCCACGGCCTCGACCAGGTCCCACTCCAGTGCCTCGCCGGCCAGCAGGTCACGAAGCCGGCGCAGCTCGGGCACAACCTTGGCGACGAAGTGGTCCGGTGTGAGCTGCCGATGAAGCTGCCCCACCGACACCGATGTCTCGTCAAGCCAGGACCGAACCAGAGCGACCAACTGGTTGATCTCAGCGCACGACCCCCGCGGCGCTCCCCACGGCCGCCCCGGTCGCTTCCCCCTGTCGGCCACGCACCCTCCCGCTCGATTGTTCGCTGGACAACCCCAGTTGTCACCGGAGAACCATCCAACCGGCCCACCAGGAGGTTCTGCCCAGGGATCGTCGTAATCCCCTACGGCACGACACGATCCAGGCGGTGCACTCATGAACGACACTTCCCCTGCCTTCCAGCATCTCGTGCTGGCGATCGCCATCCTGTCCTCCACCGTCGCCGCGGCTGTCGCCTTCGTCCCGCCCCGCTGGGAGGGAGGCACGATGCCGGCAGGACTCACCTTGTGGGTACAGGAGTTGGTGTTGCGAGGCGACCCGCGGCGCGGTGTCAACGGCAGTACCGCGGGGCCTTGGCAGCCATCGATGCAAAGGGCGAACTGGATGCTCCCTGCAGGGGCTCTCAGCCCTCAGCGGACCCATTTCCGCATGCTCCACCATCTGGCTGCCCGCGCGCGGCAGCTCTGGACCGCTCAGCGAGCGCAGATCAAGACCGCCTGCACTCAGCTGCGAGGTGCCGCATGAACGTCCACGACGTGATGTTTCTGATGCTCGCGTTCGTCGTGCTCGGTGTGCTCTCCGTCGTGGCGGGCGCCATCGGATTCGGGATCGCCAAGTGGGAAGGCGCCCTCACTGCCGCGGCGGTCAATCGGGGATTCATCGCCTTCGGCGCCACCTTCACGATCGGCATCTCCACGCTCGCCGTGATCATCACAGCCCTGAAGTAGCCATGGTTAGCGAGCGTGCTCTACGGAGTGAGCGTGCCTGCCCCCCTCCTGGTCAAGCTCCTCGGATCAGAAAGGCGGTTCAACGGAGTAGCCCTTCTGCGATCGATCGCAGCCAACCCCGCCGCGCGCACCATCGTCCCGCCGGCTGGATCGACCGCCGGCGGATTGCCGAACGTGAGGGCGCCTGCCTTGAGGTTTCTGGCCTATGGGCTCGACTCCCCAATCGGGGAGTCGTCGCTACCTCGAACTGAACGGGGCGGGACTCGGAGCGGGACCGGACCGTGGCCGACTCCCCGCACCCGTCGCGGGCGGGAGTCCGCCACGACTACGCCGCCTCCTGGTCCTCGCCGTCCCCGCCGCCGAGGGCGTGCTTTAGCTGGGAACGGGCCTCGGGACGCTCAGGTAGTGCACGCGGCACAAACGGGCCATCCCCGGTGTCCCGGCCAGCGAACCTTGATCGTGTGCCACCGGATGTCATTGTTACGGTCGCTGGATGGAGAGCTGGGACGAGGGCGCCGTGCGCGCACGGATACGGGAGATGGCAGCACGGGACCCGGAGCGGGAGCGCTTCGGGGCGGACACGCACCGGTACGAGCTGGCACCTCGGCTGGCGGAGGCGGAGATTCGGGCTTTCGAGGAATCCCACGGCATCGAGCTGCCGATGGAGTACCGGTCCGTCGTCGCTGAGGTGGGGCGTCACTGACGGGCGGCAACTTACCGGCTTCGAGCCTGCCGGGTGGCCACTATCCGAGGTTGTTCGCTCATGACGGTGACGCTGCTGACGATCGGCTCTCGCGGTTTACGGACAGGCTCGCGCCCCTCAGGCTCCGCGATGGCCGCCTTGCTTGCCGAACCGACCTCGTCGACCCCTACCCCCAAGCGCTCGACAAGCTGATCGACGCCAAGGCCCACGTTCAGGCTGGCGAGGCGTCGATTTCTTGGATGCCGCCTCCGGGACCGGTGGCGAGATACTCCAGGAGCCGAGTGAGGGCGTTCGCAGCCAGTTCCTGTGCGTGGTCGTCGCCGAACTCATCGGTGACGGGCTCGTCTTCGTCGGTGACGTCGGCCGGCTCGAAGGTGGTCTCCCAGATGCGCTGAACGGGCCGGCGGTCGGCACGGGTGGTGAACCGGATACGGATGGGCCAGCCGGCCCCGTCTGCGGTGACGTCCACGACCTGGATGGTGCCGGACTGCGGGCAGTCGATGGAGCGCCCGCGCAGCACGTCAGCGGTCATCCGTGCGGCGCGGGCGGGAGAGAAGAACACGGCGGTCATATCAGGAGGCTAGTGCGGGGACGGGCCGTGTGCGCCCCGTCCCCGCGTCCGGTCAGCCGCAGCGTGGGGACATGGCGCTGGCCGGGATTCTTTCCTGGTAGGCGGTGATGATGCCCTTGATGCCCGTCGAGCCGTAGCCGAGGTATGACACGACGACGCGGTACCGGTAACCCGAGCACGGCGGCAGGGCGTTCAGCAGGAACACGCGCGTGTTCGGGTCTTGGTCGTATTCGCTGGTGGGGGTGGTGAGGGTGGCGGTGATGTCCTCGTCGACGGTGGGCGTCCAGTGCTTCGCGTGGATCTTGTTGAAGCCGAAGCCGGTGGGCGTGCCACAGCGCAGCCTTGGGGGCACCGGCCGACACCGACCAACTTCAGCAACGCATCACCATGCTGGAACAGAACCTCGCCGACATCCAAGGTCAGCTCGATGAACGCGACGACGAACTGGAGGCTGCCCGAGCGGCCAACCGCGAACTGACCCGCGCCTTAAACCAGCGCGAGTGACCTACAACGCCCGCAGGAGGAAGTCGAAATGTCCGGGTTCATCGGACACGGCGGCCGCCATCTTTTCCGACAAGGAGGGCGGCAGGCGATCGGGGGTGCGGCTATTCGGGCAACGGTCTGTCCTGGACGACGTTCTTCATTACGAGGTGTCGGCGTACGGAGTTTTCTGGTCTTGGCAAGATTTTCGTGAAGTCGGGATTGCCACCGTGCGCCGGTGACGAACGAGATAGCCAAAGCGCTGCCTCCAGAATCAAGATTCTTCGGTTTGACCGTTGAAGAGGGATGCCGGGCCGTCGCGGAAGAAGCGAACCGCAACTCCGCTCGCGCCCAGCCCACCAGCCTGCGGCCCGTTGACTCACTGCACGCCGCAGGCCAGCAACCCGTGGGAGGTTCCAAGCCTGGGACGAGCGCGTGACGCACACCCTGGACTGGTGGGCGGCTTACGGGGCGTGGTGGCTGGCTCGGTGAGGTCGAGGGACTCCAGGTCAGCTTCGGCGCTGCGATCGCCAAGCTCAACAGCCTCAAGCGATCTCCGGCCGATGGTCGGCCGCAGCTGGTCGGCCTTGGTATGCCGGTCTTCACCGACCACGCACCCTCCCCCGGGCAGGGACCGGGAGGGCCCCGATAACCGGCCCTGATCCTGTCAATGAGCGAGTTCTGCTTGGCGAAGGCTGCGGAACACCGCCGGGGTCGTCCATCCGCGCAACGTGGCGTGAATCGCCGAGCGGAATGCGGCCTCGGCCGTCGCGGCGTCGAAGGCCCCAGCCAGTTCAAGAGTCACCAGCCCGTGGAGGGTGGCCCAGATCGACAGGGCGATCGACGTTGCCTCGCCGACGAGGACGGAAGCTGTCACGGCACGATCGATCGCTGCGAGAAGCGGACGGATCGGGTCACTGGCACCGACCTTCCCCGACGGGTCGAAGGACTGCACACCACCGAACAGCACCGTGTACAGGTGGCTGTGTCCTTGCCCCCAGCGACGGTAGGCGACGGCCAGCGCGTAGAGGTCGGCGAGCGGGTCTGCGGAGGTCTGCACCGCCGACACGTCCTGGAACAGGCCGGTGACGGCTCTGTCGCGCACCGCACCGATGAGCCCGTCCTTACCGCCGAACAGGGAGTACACCGCCGTCGTCGACGCCTCGGCGGCAGCGGCCACGGCGCGGACCGTGAGCGACTCCCGCGGACGGGTGGCGAGCATCTCGGTCGCGCACTCCACAAGCCGCTCTTTGACGGCCTCGTCGTTTGTTCTCGGCCTACCCACGGCCAGCAGCCTACCCCTTCTGATAACGTTGTTTTGAAACAGCGTTCTGAAACTGGGGGTCCGCCGTGCCTACGTTCGCCATACGTCTCGTCCGCTTCACCGGACGCTTACTGCTGGCTCTGGCCGCCGCCACGATGCTGGTCGTTGTCTTTCTCGCACTGATCGCCCTCACAGATGGGGCAAGCTCGGGGCTCGCCGCATGGTTGACGACCCTTGGAGTCGGAGCTGTCCTCGCGCTGTGGCTGGGTCGGCGCCGCACTTGGCCGGCACGGCTCGTGCCGTTCCTGCCGGTGGTTGTCGCGGTGGCATTGACGGCGTCGGTCTGTATCCCGACCGTGCCGACGGCCCGGCGATACCCGGCCGCCCTGCCGTTCGTGACCACACAGCACTGGAGCCTGTCCACCGGCAGCCGGGTCGCGGTGTACCACTACCCGCCCGCAAACCCCGGCGCCCGGCATCCCATCCCGCTCGTGTACCTCAACGGCGGACCGGTCCGCGGCATCTCGGTGCTCGACCACCGGTTCCTGCAACTCCTGGCACGCCAGGGCTACGACATCTACGCCTACGAACAGGCCGGTGGCGGACGAAGCGACCTGCTGCCCATGAGCCAGTACACGATCTCCAGGTCGGTCCGTGACCTCGCCGCCCTCGTCGACCGCCTGAACAAAGGCAAGGTCGACATCCTCGGATTCTCCTCAGGCGGGACCGTGCTCACCCGAGCCCTGGCCGACCCGCGCGTCGCCGCCCGCCTGCACCGGGCGATCATCGCCGAGCCCGGCCCCATGGACGGCCCCACCGCACACATCACCGGGCACAAGGGCCGAAAATCCGCACGCGGCATCGCGCCGGCCATGACCGGGCCGCGATCGACGCACGCCCCCCGGTACGCCGTGGCACTCGGCCTCATGCGACTCGGACTCCTCACCCCCGACACCGGACTGATCGGACAGGCCGAAGGCGACAACGCCTTCACCGCCGCAGACCTCGGCAGCGACACCGCATCCGCCTACTGCGCGCGCGACGCGCACCGCATCCCCGCCGAGGACACCCCACAGAACTTCTCCTTCAGCCCCGCCGCCAGCCTCCGCATCCAGCAGACGGTCAAGGACTCACCCTCCATCGCCCCGCAACTGAGGCGCTCCCGGACCCCCGCGATGCTGATGATCGCCGAGTGCTCCTCCCAGGTCCGTCAATGGGCGACCGCAATCCTTGCCCATGACCCCGCCATCCAGCGCACGCAGTACATGCCCGGAGTCGGACACCACATGTGGAACGGCCTCGACGAAAACAACGACCGGGCCGTCGGCGTCATCACTGCGTTCCTTCAGGGCAAGCCAACACCCCTGCCGAACTCCCCGACCCGCAACGAGATCCCTGCCTTCCTGCGCGATCACAAATGAAGACGCTTCAGCCCGTCGCCGGCAACGGCGGGCGAAACCTCGAAGCCTCCCCGGTCCTGCTGCAGGTGCAGCCATGGGCGATCTCTTAGTCCGGAAAAAGTGCAAGCGATCCCACCGAACTCCTGGCCCGAGCACTCCGCGACCGCGGCCGCCAGGTCGAAGTCGAGCACCTCCGGCGCGTGCTGAAAACGCCCGCCGCAAGTCCCGCCCACACCAACCCCGAGCAGGCGCCCACCGATGAAGCGTCTCTTCCGCCGCCGCGGCCACACGCCCGGCGCTCTCAGCCCCGAGGACCAGGCCGCCGTCGACCAGTTCCGCGCCCTGCTCGCCGCACTGCGCGACATGGAGACCTGGACGCCCGGCCTCTACCGGGACATCGCCGTACGCGTCGGACCGCTCATCGAACGGGCCCACTCCCGCCCGGGCGACGACCACGGTCACGACCTGATCGCCGTCTCCCTGGTTCACCCCGACACCCAGCACGCCCCGGCCTACCTCCACGGCCACCAACTCGGCTACACCGGCAAGGGCTGGCTGCGCTGCGAGACGGACAAGATCCTCGGAGTGTGGCACGCGGCCCTCACACCACTCACCCACGCCGCGGCGGGCCTCGACATCCCCGACGACGTCGGCATGAAACCCGCGCACTACGCCGTCCACGTCGAAGCCCGCCGGAAGGACAACTCCGGCCGCATCTTGCTCCACATGGGCTACCCAGACCTGGCTCGCCTCCCGTGACGCGGAACGCCTCAACACCCTGCCGGAGGGCAGAGCGGCCACCGTCATGCCCGGGTACACGGTCACCGCGAAGGACACGGTGTTCCATGTCAGTGACCACACCTCCTACAGCGACCCGCACGAGAACGACGCCTGCGAGCTCCTGGCGGCCCTCCTCGAAGACGTGAGTGCCCCGTGGTGACGACGGCCCTGTACGAGATCGAGACCAGCGAAGCCGACGACGGCACGACCGTCCCTGCCGAAGGCATCTGGGCCCCCAGCAACGAGGATGCAGGCCGACAGCGGATTCATCGCCTACAGCGGGCTGTACGTTGCCGGCATCGGAGCCCCGAACGACGACCGCCCGCACCCGGACAGTTCGTCGTCCTCGGATACCAACGGTGGGCGGACCTCATCGAGGCCGCTGCCGCGTACATGGCCCGCGTCCACGACTGGCGGCACCTCCACAGTTACCCCGGTGACGACCCCAGCGAGGCCATCGACCGGCTCCCCCACGCCGTGCACACGCACGCGGTGTACCTCCGCCACCCTCCGGCTTGTGCATAGGTGGTCAGTGACCAATTCGTGGAGGCGTTCTTTTCTGAGAGCCAGGCTCGTCCTCGTTCGCCGCGAGCTGACCCGGGATGTCCTCCGCTTCCGGATGGCGCCCCAAACTTTCGAGGAGGTTCGCTTGCAAACGCAGCGCTTCGGCGCGATCCGGGACGTACCGTGCCGCGGCCAGAGGGAGGAGCTTGTCATAGAGCCGAAGGGCCTCCTCGATGGCCCGTAACGCTTCATGCAGTTCGACCCGCGCCTCGTACCGGACCCATGCCCAGCAGCCCAGGGCGAGGGCGAGGTCGGATTCGCGGACGTCGGGGTTGCCCGCGGCCAGGCGACGGTAGATCTCCAGCGCCTCCTGCTCGGCCGCCATCGCCTCCTCGCGCCGCCCCAGCTCGGAGAACCGCTTCCCCAGGTTGGACAGCGAGGCGGCGAGACTGCGTGCGTGGGCACCGGGGTCGGCGACAGCCAAGCGGCGGTCGATATCGACGGCTTTCTCGACCGGCGCGAGGGCTTCGGCTGGTCGGCCCTCTCGTTTCAGCGGCCGGATTGCCCGATTCACAGAATGTGAAACACCTCAGGCGAGCAGACTCGACGGCATGGCACGTACCGCCCGCAAGTCAGCTGCTCCCACAAAACCGCTGCTGAAGCCGCCCGTCCGGATCGGAAATCTCGACACCGCCGCACTCGTCGGCGAGTTGCGTCAACTCCACGAGGACGCCGAGGACGAGAGCGTCGGCCAGATGCCCGCTGACGAGGAGCTGTTCGGGGCTCTGCTGCATCTTGAGGCCAACGCGGGGGCGTTGAAGGGCGAGGAAGCGCGGCGCAAGGCCGCGATCGCGCGGGTGAAGCTGTGGGAGTACCTCCGGGAGCAGGCGGACGTCCATCAGGCGAAGGCAGTCGAAGATGCCAGGCATGCGAATGCCGAGTGGGCCCAACTGGTGCCAGCCCTCGCCGTCAGGACCGTTAGCGCGGCGTACAACAAGGCCACCCGTCTCCGTGCTGCGGCGCTGACCGATGACTCGCGAGGCGTTGACAGCCCGGTGCGTCGCACACCAGAGGCCGTACTCGACGTGGAACGTCGCGCGGCGCTCCGCGAGGCCGAGGCGCGCCGGGTCGAGCAAGAGGCGGCGCACCGTCACAGGCTGCTCGCTCCGGTCGCGCAGCGGCTGATCGAGCACCGGGCGGGCCTGGACGACGGTGGGGAGGTTACCGACTGGCTCGACGAGATTGCCACGGTCCTCCCCGATTGCAACACACCGATCCGGGTCGTCAGCCTCCAGACCTATGTGGCAGCCGCGGTCCGAGAACTGAGGAAGATCGAGCGGACGACGGCGCGGCCGGCGGCCTCGACCCCTGACGCCCAACTCGCGTATGAGGCCGCGGCCGAGCTCATCGACGGCTGAGGCAGCCACTACCAGTGCATCGGCTACGTGAGCACGTATGGACGATGCCCCGCAGCTCTGCTGTGCCGAGACGAAGGGGGTGGCCCATGAGCGACGAGAAAGAGCCACCGGTCCGGCGGTACGGCAAACGACAGCCGAGTGGTGGGACCGAGTCCGAAACGGTAGGGCCCGGCGCGCCATCACCGGTGCGGCGCGGCACCGCGTCATCGCCAGAAGAAGTACGGGGCCATACCTACCTTGGAGACGTTGCCGACTCACAGGTTGCCATCGAGGCGGCTCTGGCAGTTGGGGCTACCTGGACGGCTGCACCCTTCGCGGGCGCCTTGATGTCTCACCTTGCGACAGACACATACCAGCAGTTCAGGGGCTGGACACGCAGCACGCTCAAAGGCGCGACCAGGTTCGCTGAGACAGAAGCCCGAACGACTCGGTTCGTTGAGAAAACGACTCGATTGAGTGAGACAGGACAGGCGCGGCCCACAGGGCACTCCCCCAGCTACCGCGAGGCCCGAGTGATTACGCCGTAATCACCCTGGGGCGGCGGGACTTCGGGTCCTGCAGGCAGTTGGCGACGAGGGTCATCGACGAGCCAGCGTGAGTGGAGGCGGTGGTCGGGTGCCTGAGGGGTAGTGCCGGCGAAGAATCCGCCTCCGACGACGAGTCCGTCACCGTTTAGGGTCACGCCGCCTGGATTGATGATGCGAGTGTTCTCCAACACCAGCGTCCCGCCGATCTGCGCACTCCACATGAGGACTTCGCCACTGACGACGGCGTCTCGGCAAAGGAAGTCGCGTTCGGCCACCAGACTGTCTGCCTGCAGCGCGGGGGTGCCGCCGAGGCATACTCCAGTGAGGTCGGCCGTGCCACTCACGCGGGTCCGGGTAAGCCGCAAGGGTCGAGCACTGCGGCAGTGCGCGAAGCGAAAGAGGCCATCGACGCGGGCGTCACGCAGATCCAGGCCCGGCAGCTTCGAGTGGGTGAGGTCGATGAGCTTCGTGGAAGCGGCTTCCAGGCGAGGTTCCCGTTCGAAGTCGCAGTTTGTCATGACGACGGCATGAGGTACGTCGCAGCCTGACAAGTCCAGCAGCCCCGCAACCGTTGCTCCTTGTAGCCGGAGGGCTGGAACATGCCCTGGTACGGGTTCACGCTCCCCCAGTAGCAGACGGGTAATGATCTCGGCGCGTACGACCGTGTCAGACGCCTGAGGCGCTCCTCGAGCCCTCCGGCTTAGATCTACAAGCCGTCCAGGGGGAAAGGCATCCCACAGCAGCTGCTCGGATTCGGACAGACCTCGTCCAGACATAGGCCGCTCTCCCCACGCAGTAGCAGTCGACTCGTGATGCTGCTTGTGGAGATGTTGGGCTGGCTTCCACAGGTTCCTGCTCGGCGGACAACTGGGGCATTGACGCGTGGGCGCTGAGCGTGAGCAGTCAGCAGAGCCGCATCCGCGCGCAGCAGCGTTCTGTACGACAGGGCCCCGTGGGGGGGTGTGCCGGACACAAGCGGCATGGCCCCCCGGCGCCGGAGCAAGAGGCCGCCTCAGGGCGTGATCGACTACGGCGTGATCACTTGAGGGCGGGCAGCCGGCGGCTCCTGGGTGATTACGCCGTAATCACCCAGGAGCCTTGAAACGTGGGTGAGTAACTCAACCAGGCTCTCCAGTGGTACCAGCGCGCCGTCGCTGCAGGCGATGTAGACGCCCTGCTTCCCGCAGCCGAAGCCCTGGCCAATTCGGGCTGCCTGGATGAGGCACTCCCCTGGTTTCAGCGCGCCGCCGCTGCCGGGAGGAGCGACGCGGCCCTGGCGGCGGCCCGCCAATTGGCTGACGCGGGACGGCTGGACGAAGCCCTCGACTGGTTCGAGCGAGCCGCTCAGGACGAAACCGTCACAGCCCCCAGGAAGCAGCGCGCCGACTGGCCGCAGCTGGTCGCCCGGACGAAGCTGCAGCCTGGGCGGATCGCGCCCTCACAGGTGAGGCAACCGAGCCGCTTCCACCACAGGATCCGTACCTCCACCCTGAAACGGAGTGCCGCCTGATGTCCGCTTGGGCAGCGCGAGCTGCCCAACGAGCATTAGCCAACCCACTTGCAGAGGCCCGACAACTTGCCACCGTAGGCCAACTGGACGAAGCGCTGACACGCGCGCGAGAGGCCGCCCTGGCCGGCGACCCTCACGCAGCGACCTGGGGAGCTCTCCAGTTGGCCGATCGCGGACGATGGGAAGAAGCTCTGGCCTGGTGTGTGCACGCCGCAGCAACTGGAAGCGACCTCGCTCTCCCCCTCGTCGTGGTGTGCCTCTCTGAGGAAGGTCGCACAGCCGAAGCCGAGCAGTTGGAGCGCTACGGATGGGACGTCAGCGGAGACATCGCCACATCGTGGCAACCACGCGACGACGCTCCGAGGGGCGCCCCGGCTGTTTCCCCAGGTGCCTCAAGGGTTGGGTGATTACGCCGTAATCACCCAGCGGGCGTCTCGACTTGGGCGAGGGTGCGTCGCTCTGCCTCCGCGCCCAACCGCGGTGCCTTCGCAGGACCACACCGTAATGACCTGGGGACTGGCAGCCCGTCGGGCGGGGTGATTACGACGTAATCACTTGGATGAGACGGATGACCCGTCTCGCTGAAGGTGAACCACGTCGGGGCTGTGACCAGCGGTGGTGCAGATCGAGCGAGACGGAGGTGCGGTCGGCGTCTCGCTCAATCTGAGTTCTGAGGGCCAGGACTTGCCTCGCGTCCGGCAGCGAACTCGTCGAGAAGCTGGAACAGGATCTTGGTCGCGTGCTTCTCGTCCTCGGGCGGCAGGTCGGCGATGTTGTTCCAGCCTTCTGGGAGCGCGATATGCAGGACCTGTCCGGGCCAGGCGTGGTTGCAGCTGCGGCCGCGGCGGGCGACGAGCCATTCGTGCCAGCCTGCGAGCCCCTGCCCGCCGTGGCGTATCGCGTGCTGGTCGTAGCCGGTGAGGAAGGCGGTCAGTTGGTGGAACGACGAGGCTGTGCCGACGAACATGCCGGGACGCCGGCCGACGCAGGCGAAATACTCGCGCTCGCTCATTTCCCTGATCTGTCTCATCGGTCTCCTTCGCAGGTCTGGCGCGGATCCGGCTATGCACCGTGCGGATGCCGACGGTCGTTCCAAAGTCCTCTGAGGGCTTCGAGTTCGGTGCGGGGGAGTGCTCGCCCATTTGCTGCGGTAGCCGCTCTCTCCGGAGGTGTGCGCGACGTCGTCGAAGCAGCGGATTACGGCGCGGGCCAGCTCATCGATGGGGTAGTGGTTCGACCAGAGTTCGGTGCCCTTGTTGTCGTGGTCGCTTCCGTCCCTGAGCTCCAAGACTCGGACCCAGACGCCCTCGTCTTCCCGATAGAAGATCCATCGATAGGCAGTCGGCTCGGCCTCGAACTGCGCTCGCGTTTCCGTCTCGCCGGCGATCAGCCGGGCCAGCGCGGTCAGGTCTTCCGGCGCGCTCGTGATGTAGGACGCGGTGAGCACGATGACCGCCTGGCCGTCTGTAACCGTGCAGTCAGCCCAGCCGTGTCCGTCGAGGCGCCAGGCAAGTCGCAGGCCGATCGTCACTACGCATTCCCTTCCAGGAAGTGCCGGATGTCCGATGCCGCGGCAGCGAGCTCTTCGCCAGCCTCGAGCCAGATGGCGACCGACGCGTTCCAACTCCCGGGAAAGGTGCGCCAGGGACGGAGCGTCCAGGTCGATCCGACGTGCCGGCCTGAGCGGAACACGGCCGACAGGGCCAGGTCCTCGTCGATGGTGTGCCAGGTCCGTGCACCGTCCCAACCATGGACGTCCGCGGCAGAAGTCCTCAGCCTCCGCCAGCCACACCCACCCAGCGCTGACCACGTACAAACGACCGTAGCGAGCCAGGCACGGCAGTGGCTCACAAAGAGCGAGACGGATCGGTAGACAGCCCAGCTCGACCGGGACGCAAGAACCATGACCCAGATAGACCGAGACTGGCCTTCAGCGAGACGGTCAACGGAGAACTTCATCAACTTGGTCTAACTAACGTGTCGATGATGCAAATGATCAAGGGCGTTAGTATGGTGACCTCCATGAGTTCTCCAGCCACCTCCAGCGACCGCGAGAAGGTCGTCTCCAAGCTGCCGGGATGGCTCCGGCAGAACCTCAAAATCAGAACCGCCCAGCACGGCATCGAGATCCAGACGGCCGTCGAACAGGGCATCAGAGACTGGTGCAGCCTGGCCTCGACCCCCGCCACCATCGACACCGCCGCCGCCGACTCCTTCTCCACCTTCCTGCCCCCCAGCCAGTGGGAGGAGTTCCGGGAGATCGCCGCCGACCGGCGCGTCTCCCTCATCCAGGGACTGGCCCAATCCGTCCAGTTGTGGCTCGACACCAACCCTGCCCCAGACATCGAACGCCCAGCGTTCACCCGTCGCCTGATCGTCTGCAACCAAAAGGGCGGCGTCGGCAAGACCGCCATCACCGCCGGCCTCGGCGAGGCACTGGCCGAAGACCCCAACACCCTTCACCCGGTACGCGTCGCCAAGGCACTCGCCAAGGCCGTGCGCGCGAGCGAAACGCACGACGACGAAACCGAAGCGGAAGACGACCCGCTCGACATCGAGAACCTGCCCGGACTCGGGCTGCGGGTGCTCCTCGTCGACTTCGACCCGCAGTGCCACCTCACCAACCAACTCGGCGGCAGCCCACTGCCGATGGATGGGGACAGCCTCACCAACCACATGGCGGGCGACCCCAAGGGCGACCTCCGCGACCTCATCCTCTCCGTCGACGACGACACCTTCGACGGCCGCCTCCACCTCCTGCCGGCCTGCAACGACGCCTTCCTCCTCGACGTACGCCTGTCCGCCGTACGGGCCCGGGAAGCCGCCCTCGAAAGGGCCCTTGCCCCCCTCGAAGGTGACTACGACGTCATCATCGTCGACTGCCCACCCAGCCTCGGCCTCAGCATGGACGCCGCCGTCTACTACGGCCGCCGACGCGACGGCGAAAAGCCCGGCCAGTCCGGGGCCCTCATCGTCGTCCAAGCCGAGGACAGCTCCGCCGACGCCTACGAACTGCTCACCTCACAGATCGACGACCTGCGCGGCGACCTCCAAGTCGACATCGACTACCTCGGCATCGTCGTCAACCTCTACGACTCCCGCCGCGGATACATCGCCACCTCGTCGCTCCAGGGATGGGTGGACATAAAGGATCCGAAGGTCGTCGGACTCATCGGAGACCTCAAGGAACAGAAAGAAGCGGTTCGAGTGAAGAAACCCCTGCTGTCCTACGCCCCTAAATCACAGCAGGCAGTCGGCATGCGAGCCCTGGCAAGGGAGGTCTCGTGAGCAAGGCTGATCAGCTGGGCGCCGGCCGGTTCGGCGGGGGAGTGCGCCCAGTCAGCGCACGCCGCCAGGCCGTCGCCGCCGCCACGGGCGTCCCCACCGAGGCTATCGCCCCGCCCACAGAACTCCCCGTCCAACGGGTCAGCCTCAACCCGGACAACCCCCGCTCCAGCCTGGGGGATCTCACCGACCTCGCGGGCAGCCTCAAGACCCACGGCCAGAAACAGGCAATCACGGTCATGAACCGCGACGCCTACATCAAAGCCAACCCCCAACGCGAAGCCGACCTCGAACCCGACACCACCCACGTCGTGGTCGACGGCAGCAGCCGCCTGGCTGCCGCCCGCGACGGCGGCCTCGCCACCATCAAGGTCATGGTCAGCGACGACGAGGGCTCCACCCCCGAAGAGATCCTCGAATCCGCCCTCGTCGCCAACATCCACCGCCAGGACCTCGAAGAACTCGACGAAGCCCGCGCTCTCCAGCGTCTCCTGGACATTTCAGGCAGTCAGCGAGCCCTGGCCAAACGCCTCCACCGCTCCCAAGGCTGGATCTCCCAGCGCCTCGCCCTCCTCAACCTGACCCCCGAACTCCAAGCCCGCATCGGTGAAGAACCCATCGACCTGCTGCGCGCGGTCGGCAACAAGCCAGCCGACCAGCAGGAAGGCGTGCTGGAAGAGCTCAAAGCGGAGCGAGCACGCAAGGAAGGGCAGGCCCGCACATCGAAGGGCACCCCGAAGCCACAGGCGCCTGAAACGGGGGAGTTGTACAGCCGAGAGACGGCTCCGGATACTCCAGCAGAGCCGGAATCCAACTCAGCCCCGGAGGGAGCGGATGCCACGCAGCCTCCGGTGCACCGGCCGAGGTCTGCGCAGGATGAGCCGTCTGCCATCAAGTCAGGGGACGGCATGCCGTCTGTTCCCGCGCAGGCGGCCACCGAAGGGACGACGGCTGATGAGGGGGAGGAGCAGCCCAAGCGGTTCCCCTACGAGAAGGGTTGGCTCGTCGCAGAGCTCCTGATCCGAAAGATGCCCCCAGCTGAGTTCGACACGATGCTGGACACGCTCATCAAGTACAAGGAGGACCAGACCGTCTCTTCCGGTTGACCTGGGGACACACCACGGTCAGCCCTCCACGAGGGCCGCCTTCCCACGTTTGGAGACCGGCCCTTCGCCTCCCAGCCAGACCAGGGTCTGGCAGGTGATGTGGTGTGTGTCTATCCGGCACCGGCTGGCTCGAGGCTCGGGTGATTACGGCGTAATCACCCGAGCCTCGAGCCAGCCGGTGCCGGTCAGCGCAGTAGCGGCAGCGGTCTGTCAGGAAGTACGAAGCCGGCGGCTCCAGGATGCCGGACGCAGCCGCTCTTCCCCGGGCAGGCGGGCTGGCACACAGGGGCCACGGTTACCAACTTGCTGCCCGAGGTCACGTCAGCACCTCGGCACCGGCTCCGAGTTCGGCCTGCCGGTGGCGCGGCCCACCACCTCGATGCGATCTATCCGTCGCACGAGATGGAGAACCGGACCGGTGCGGGCCTCATCGTCCAGACAGATCGAGCACGCGTGGACGCGTTGATGGCGCGCCGCTGACCGCACCACCGTGCCGGAGCCAGGCTGTCGACGGCGCGCACTTGCTATCTCCCCAACCACCCACGCACGGGCCGGGCGGCCGGGGCATGAAGAGGCACCAGTAGGCCATCGTGCTTCTGTGTGTTCGCCGTGGGTCACGGAGCAGGCTGGTCGTCATTGGACGCCGCGTCACGCCAGGCCTTACGGACCCGCTGCCATGAACGGAGGACATCAGGCAGCTGCTCCAGGATGCCTCGGACAGCGAACAGGAGAACGGAGATGACACCTGCGCCTGCAAGGAGCATGAGTACCGCTGAGTTGCTCACCGGCTTCGACCTTTCTTGATGGTGGTCGAACCGGTGGGGGAGGCAGGCTCAGTTCGACCACGCCGTGCGTGGGTAGAACTGACTTCCTGCCGACACCAAGAACTCAGACCGGGATCAGCTCCCGGGGGCTTCTTGCAGGTGGAGCGTGCAGGCCCTGATGCCTGCGTGGTCGAATCCACTCCCCGGCCGCCCGTGTCGGAGGCGGGCACGGTTCTGTGGAAACCTTCCTGGCACCCCAACATTGAGCTGGGCCGCCCAGGGCGCGGACAGACCGGGCACTGGGCTCGGCCTGAGATTGCTCCGAAGCTAGCACAACTGCGGTTGATGAAGCCTGAGTTCACATCTCGGCTTGACAGCTACGGGTCGCATCCGATTTGGGTTGGGCACGGCCGCTTCGATGACGCCCTAGTAGAAGCGGCGCCGCAGCTTTGCATGGTTGGTTGTCCGCAGCATTCGCACGGCTTCGCCAGCGGCGGCGTACGGTGCCGTCGGCGAACCAGCGGACCAGAGACACGGCAAGGTCGACGGCCATGCGCGCCTCGGCGAGGGTCTCCTCCCGGGGGGCTGCTGGCCTCCGTGGCGGATCGTCTGCCCTGGCCAGAGTAGGGACATCATCACCTCGACGGTCTCTTCCCCCGCGGTGCCGGTCTTCCCGGGGAGGACGACGTCCCACTGGCCCGGGTGCTGGCGCAGTTCGCGAAGTATTGTGCCGAGCATGGCCTTGCTGTTGTTCGGCTCCAAAGTGGCGTGCGCGGCCCACCCTCATTGCCATGGGATCGGCACTGCTGGTGGAGCGCCGGAAGACCCAGCAAGAGACGGAAGCTGACTGGTGCAGAACCCGACGGGAGCGCTAGGCGAAGTTCCTCGCAGCTCACGCCGAAGCTGGCAGCGATCTGCGGAATATTGCCGCCACACCTGGCCTTGACGCGGGCGAGCGGTATCGGCAGACACGCGCGGCCTACGCACATTGCTACGCGTCCCGCCACGAGTTGGAGCTTCTCGCTCCGCAGACTGTCGTCACTCTGGCCGAGGCTTGCAGTCACGCAGTCCGAATGATGCGTGACGCCGTAAGCGCTGGTGGCTTCGGCAGCGTTCTCCGGGGTCTGGCACAAGTTCCGTAAGCCGCTCACATCTTGCAGTTGTTGATCTTCATCGAACGGTGCGGAAGTCGTACTGAAACCGCTCCTCGCACGGTGGTACGCCGGACGGGCAGCCGGGTCAAAACGATCGCCTGCGCCGCGAACGGGTCGACCAGGCTGCACCTACGCCGCGAGTGTGTCCAGGACTTCTGTGACGGAGGCAGGATTGAGAGGGCCTACGTGCGACGCCTCCGGAAAGTTGTGTACGCGGAAGCGGTTGCCGGGTATGAGTGCGTCGGCTTCCGCGACCATCCTGTCCTGGAGCGCGGTGGCGATCGTCCGGTCTTTACCGAAGCGGAGGTAGGTGCGGGGAATGCGTCCCCAGCTGTCAGCTCGGCCGACCGCTCGGCCCGCATAAGCGGCGATGGGCTCGTCGGTCTGCATGCCGGCCAGGATGCGGCGGAAGTCGTCGTCGGGGTAGTCCGTGCAGATCATCTCCTTCAGGAGGGCCAGTTCACGGCTGTCACCTGTCCGGAAGTTCAGCCGCAGCACCCCGAGCTGGTCCGGGTCACCCACCGTCAGCTCGACCGGGCTGACGGCGTTGGCGTTCTCGGGTGCCGCCGTGCAGGCATCCGCTGTGGGCAGGGCACGGCTGGGACAGAAGGCTGCCATGTAGCAGATGTGGTGAAGCAGATGCGGGACGGCGTTGCCGACACGGCTGACCGATACGCCGCCCGCCTAGGCTGTGCCCGACCAGCACCACCGGGCCGTTCCGCGCCGCGCGCCGCACGATGCCTATGACGCGCGCCTCGTAGTCGTCGAGCCCGAGGCCCTTCAGCGGGGATGGCTCGGCCGCCATCGCTTTGAGGTCCTGCCGCTGATACGACTCCGGGACGAAGGCCTCCGTGCCATGCCCCAGCTGGTCGACCATCACGACGCGGTGCCCGCGCAGCGTCAGCTCCCGCGCGATCGGCATCCAGAACGCGCCGGCGCTGTGGGTACCGTGCACCAGCACGTAGGTGGTGGACCCGCGACGTGGCTCCGCCACCGCTCGTGAGGCTCCGAGCCCGCCGGCCAGGGCCATGCCCCCCACCGCGAGCCCCAGACCGCGCAGCGCCGTCCGCCTGGTGGTACTCGTTCGTGGTTCGTTCGTGGCATGCATCATGTTCCGACGCTATGAGCGGCCCGCTGAGCTCACCAGCGGCCCAGCACCCCTGCGGGGGTGGGCCTGGGACCACCTTTCGGGCGCTGGAGGTTCGGAGGGAGACCTACCCTGCAACCGAAAGGACGGTGGATCAGACACCTCAACGCCCAGCTCGGCTCGGTGGAGTCGACGCTCGACATCATCGCCGACTACATCAACGCCTGACCGGTTGGGGCCAGGCCACGAAGCGGCGGGCCCCAACCCCCGTACTTGCGAGGGAAGTTCATGGTGAGCAGGTCCCGTTGCTATCCGTCCGACACCTTCGACGACGAATGGGCCCTCATCGAAGTGCTGCTGCCGCCCCCCGCCTGCGAGACCCCCCACAGGGGGACGTCCCGAGGAACACCCCCGGCGCGCGATCGTCGACGCGATCCGCTACGTCGTCGACACCGGCTGCAAGTGGAGGGCCCTGCCCAAGGACTTCCCGCCTTGGCGCACGTGTTGCGGCTTCATGGCCCGCTGGGCCGCCTGCGGACTGGTTCGGGCTGCGGGGGCGAGCGGCTGATCACGTAGGTGCCGGCCGCAGGGACGCAAAGGCTTGTAATCAAGGGGCCGGCGCGGCCCAGTTGCATCCCGGACCTCGGGCCTCAGGTGCCGCCTGGGCCCCTGTGACTTGCCCCGAGCAATGGCCGATTCCGTGCCTGTCGGTGTCCGGGCCCGGGTCTAGCGTGACGGCCACGCCGGCACACGTGTCCGGGGCCCCCGGGCCGCCGTGGGGCGGCGACTGTCCGGGACCCGTGTACCGCGGCCGTCCCGGGATTGGGGGACGAAGACCATGGCCACAGGCGCCGTCGAGCGCAACCCGAGCGAGTACGCCGAGATCGCGAACCGGCCGGACCGGCCCGTCACGCAAACGCTGTCGGAGGCCGAGGCCGCGAGCCGGCTGGATGAGATCCACCAGTATCTGAAGGACCGTTACGCACGCCGGGACGTTGTCACCCAGACGGTGACCAAAGGCGGCGTCCAGCTGGACTGGGTGCCGGTCGAGTCCCAGATGGTGGACGGCCGTATCGCCGAACCACCCGGCGAGGACCGGCCGTTGAAGGCGGAGAAGGGTGAGTTCCCCGCCGAGCCGGTGCACTTCGAGCTGGAGGACGAGGCCGCCGACCGCGGTCCGCGCGGCACCGTCCCGCTGGTCCGGCTGCCGGTCGAGCGGATCAAGCCCACCAGCACCCTGGCCGACTGGCTGTCCAAGGGCCCTGCCACCCGGATCGTCGCCCCGCTCGGCTCCGGCCGCGAGACGGTCCAGGCGGCGGTCGCCACGGTCCACAAGTACGGCTACAGCAGCCAGAGCGTGACCTGCTACGGCACCGCCGGCAACATCAACGCCTGGAACACCTATGTGGAGCGCAGCGACGAGTTCTCCCTCGGTCAGCTCAGCCTCTCCCGGGGCAGCGGCACCGGACGTCAGACCCTGGAGGTCGGTCACCAGACCTACAAGGACCTGTACGGGGACTGGGTCCCGCACCTGTTCACCTTCTACACGACCAACGGCTACACCCAGAGCGGCGACAACAAGGGCGGCTACAACGAGAACGTGAAGGGCTGGGTGCAGTACAGCAGTACCGTCCACCCTGGCGCCCTCTCCAGCCCGCTCAGCACGTTCGGCGGCACGCAGTACGTGCTGGGGCTGAAGGTGCAGCTGTGGCAAGGCAACTGGTGGGTGAGGGTCAACGGCAACTGGATCGGCTACTACCCGGCGAGCCTGTACGCCACCACCGGCCTGCGCGACCAGGCCTCCGCCGTCTCCTGGTTCGGGGAGGTCGTGGACAGCGGCACCGACCCGGCCACCACCCAGACCGACATGGGCAGCGGCCACTGGCCCTACGAGGGCTTCGGGTACTGCGCGTACATGAACAACCTCGAGTACCAGTCCGACACGGGCGGCACGATGACGCGCTACTCGGGCTCCACCTGGGCGTCCCACCCGAACTGCTACACAGTGGAAGGACACTTCTCCAACACGGGGAGCTGGGAGTCCTACCAGTGGTGGGGCGGCAGCGGAAGGAACTCGGCATGCCCGTGACGGGCACAGGGAATCAGCCGGCCGGAGCGGACGGCCCGGACGGGCCGGGGGAGCCCCTCCCGGGCGAGCCCCAAGCCGCATCCGCCCTGCCGGATGTCATTCCCAGCACGACCGATCCGGACGTGGAGTGCGTGCGGATCGGCTCCGTGGAACACACCGGAGGCGGCGCCCTCGCGGCACCGCCTCCGGGCGCCGCCGGTGAACCGGCCGGCGGCCCGTCGCCGTGCCCACCCGGGTATGTCCCGCGCCGCCGCCGCACGCCATACCCCACCGAGGGCAAACGCGTCCTTCGCCCCGGCCCCTCGGAACGCAACCCGAACGCCCGCCCGGACGAGAAGAGCTGAGCGCGCCGAGCCCATGGTGGAGTCGGCGAGAGCGTCGCGCGGCAGGGAGCGACCGAAGCGACTCACCTGTGATGGCGACTCTTGTGGGTGCGGGCTGCAGGTTGGCTGCAGAGTCGCTTGAGTCGCTTCGGTCGCTGGGGTGGTGGACGAGCGTCGGTTTCAGCGCTGCCGCCGATCGGTCCGGAATGGGGCCAGCAGGGGCAGATCAGGCGTCGGCTCCGGCCCGAGGGGCGGAGATCCAGGGCAGCCTGTCGGGGGAGGACGACCTCCATGGCGGCGGACTCGAGATCGTCGGCCCGCACGGGGCCCCGCCTCACGCTTGTCCCGAATCCGCGTGCAAGGGAATGAAAGGCGGGCGGCAGGGTCTCTGCACGTTCAGTCCCTGCCGGTCAGTCCCTTGTAAACGTGCAGGTCACAGGAGTACCTGACACTCATAAGGGACCCAAGGGACTCTAGTTGGGAGTTATGAGCGAGTCCTGCGTGCGCGTGTATGCGCGCGCGTATCTACTGAGCTCCATGTATGTAGCTGGCTCATAATTGGAGTTTTCAGTCCCTTCAGTCCCTGCCAGCGGGCCTACTTGCCTTCTGATCTGCGAAAACGCGCAGGGACTGGAGACAGGGACCAGACCCTGGCCCTCCTCTTCAGGCCCTCCTCTTCGGGCCCTGCCCGCAGCGCGCCGCGCCGCCAGGACCCGCGCCTGGGCGAGGTCGGTGAAGTCGTTGGGCGAGATGACCTTGCGCTGCACGACGGAGAAGTAGATCTCCACCTGGTTCAACCAGGAGGCGTGGACCGGGGTGTGCACCAGTACCGCGTTCGGAAGCGGCGGCCAGCCGGTCGGCGGCCTTCTTGCCGCGGCAGGAGGAGCCGTTGTCGACGACCCAGAACACGCGCTTGGCGCTGGCGTAGGGCTCCTGGGTCATGACCTGGGCGACCAGGGGCCATGAACGGAACGATGCCGGTGGTCGGCTCGCAACGGCCGAGCACCTTCGGGCGCTGGACGTCGTAGGCGGCCAGGTAGGCCAGCGCGCCGCCGCGCCCGTAGGTGTGGTTCACCCGCATCGTGCGGGCCTGGCCGGGGGGCGAGGGTGGGGCGGCAGGGACAGCGGGCCTGGATGGAGGTCTTCTCGTCCGCGGAGATGACGTATTCGTCCTCTCCGAGCGGGGTGCCATCGAAGATGCGCGCGTACAGGTCCAGGACCCGTTGAGCGGTGGCGCGGAAGTTCGGGTCGCGGATGAAGATCCAGGAGCGGTGCTGCCAGGGATTGAGTGCGTCGTCCCTGAGCCAGCGGCGCACAGTGGAGGCGGAGATGGTGTCGGCGACGGCCCGGGTGACGGCCTCGCGCGCGAGTTCGGGGCATGACCAGGACGAGAGCGTTGGCTCCGGACTGGGTGGGCAACTGGCAGGCCAGTGCTTTGACTTCGGCGATCTGCAGCGCGGTGAACGTCGGAGGCCGCCCCGACCGATTGCGGTCGGCCAGGGCGGGCACCCGGCCGGCCGCAATCGGCCGCGCCAGCGGCGCACGGTGTTCGCGTGCAGGTGGATTTCAGCGGCGACCCGGGCGTTGCCGCGGCCTCGTGCTGCCAGGAGCACGATCGCCGCCTGCTGGCGTGCCTGGTGCGGGTCTTGTGGCGGTAGGGCCATCTCCTTGAGTTGGGTGGCGCTCGGCGGCGGTGGAGCCACATGACTCGTCAGGCGTTGGAGTGAACGCCGATGCCGCCGGAGACGGTGAGGTTGTCGCCGGTGATGTAGTTGGCGGCTTCCGAGGCGAGGAAGGCCACGGCTTCGGCGATGTCGGTGGGAGCGCCGACGCGGCCGAGCGGGACGTCCCGGGCCCAGGAATCGATCATTTCCTGGGAGACACCCATCTTGCGGTAGGCGGGGGTGTTGATCAGTCCTGGGCTGACGGCGTTGACGCGGATGCGGCGGGGGGCGAGTTCGAGCGCGAGGGACCGCATGAGGGGCAGCAGAGCGCCCTTGGCGGCTGTCATCGCGGCCCCGAGTCCTTCGGCGGCGCCTACGGTGAACACGACCGAGGCGCCCTCGTTGAGGAGCGGCAGCGCCTTTTGGCGCTGCGAGCCCGCTGGCCCAAGGAGAAGCTGTACGTCGTACTGGACAACTTCTCCCCGCACAAGCACGCCGAGGTCCGCACTTGGGTGGCCGACAACGACATCGAGCTGGTCTTCCTACCCACCTACGGCTCCTGGCTGAACTGGATCGAGTCCGAGTTCGCCGCGCTACGCTACTTCGCACTCAACGGCACGAACCACCGCACACACGACGAGCAGAACGCCGCCATCGCCGCCTACATACGCTGGCACAACGCCCGCGCCGAGCCGAAGACCGGCATTGGACCGAATACCCAGCCAAGGCTGCGTAAAGCCATGGGACGTCGTCCAGCCCAGCGACAGCGATCTTCGCAGGGTGCACGTGGGTCCGACCGGCGGCGGCCTGATCGACGAGGACGTATCCGAGGGTCAGGTCACCAGGGCACGACCCCGTTGTCGTCGAACAGTTGGCCGGTAGGGCCGTCGTCCGGCAGGGTCGCCAGCCTGATGGCGATCGCCGCGCCCTGCTCGGGGGTCTGGGTCCCGCTGAATCCGTTGAGGTCGGTGGCCACGTAACCGGGGCAGGCGTTGTTGATCAGGATGTTGGTGCCGCTCAGCTCCTTGGCGTACTGGATGGTGACGGCGTTGAGGTAGGTCTTCGTCGGCGCGTAGCCCCCGCTGATTCCCCCGAGGTCGACGCCGGGCGTGGTCTGCAGTGTCAGGGAGCCGACGTGGCTGGACTGGTTGACGATCCGCGGGTGCTCCGAGCGGCGAAGCAGCGGCAGCATTGCGTTGGTGACCCTGATGACGCCGATGACGTTGGTCTCCACCAGTCGCCGCACGGTCTCGAGGTCGATGGTCGTGGGTTCCTCCGGCCAGCCGCCGGCAACGCCGGCATTGTTGACCAGTACGTCGAGCCGTCCTGCCCGCTCCTCGATCATTTGGACCGCGGCGGTCACACTCCCGCCGTCGGTCACGTCCAGGGGTACGCCGAACGCGTCGGCGCCGGCCGCGCGCAACTTCGCCACGGCGTCCTCCCGGCGTTGCTCGTCCCGGGCGCCGACACCGACACTCCAGCCCCGCGCACCCAGCCCGGCCGCGATCTCATACCCGATCCCCTTGTTCGCGCCGGTGACCAGCGCGATCGTCTTCTCACTCATGACAGCGAGCATGCTCGTGCTGCGGCCGGGCACCAACACCATCTCGGTAGTGCAGCGATACCTGGTCGGTATCGATCTGCCGTCTGCCGTCATTAGCCTGCACTCATGGAAATACGCGAGCTGCGGTACTTCGTCGCCGTCGCCGAGGAGCTGCACTTCGGCAAGGCTGCCCAGCGCCTCGGGATGGCCCAGCCGCCCCTGTCCCGCGCGATCGCCCAGCTCGAACGGCGGCTCGGAATCGCACTGCTGGAACGCACCAGCCGCAAGGTCACGCTCACCGAGGCCGGAGGCGTGCTTCTGGCCGAAGGACGCGCGATCCTCAGCGCAGTGACCGCAGCTGAGCGGCGTACCCGTCGGGCCGCGACAGCGCACCCCAGCCTTGTCCTCGCCGTGAAGTCCGGCACCGCCGGCGAACTACTGACGAAACTGCTCGACGCCTACGCCGCGGAACCCGGCGCGGCCACCGTCGAGCTACTGCTCTGCGAGGCACACCAGCACCAGCTGCTGCTGCAGGACGGGCAAGCCGACGTAGCTCTGCTGCACCTGCCCTTCGACTCAGCAGCCGGGCTCGACACCGAAACCCTGTACACCGAGGGACAGGTCGCGATCCTGCCGGCCTCACACCCGCTCGCCAGCCGCTCTCAGATCCGGATGGCCGACGTCACCACGCTGCCAGAGCTCCCGATGGCGCGCTGGCCCGGTCCCAGCGGCAGCTACCCAGAGGGACCGGGCGCAGAGGTACGGAACCTGACACAGCTCTTCCAGCTGATCGCGCTCGGCCGTACCACCGTGGTCATTCCCGAGTCAGCCAGCGCCGACCTGCGCCGGGACCTCGCCGCCGTACCGGTCCTGGACGCTCCGCCCGTGGCAACGGCGATCGCCTGGCCGCCGCACAGCCGCCTTCGTACAGTTGCTGACCTGATCCGCGTTGCAACACGTCTTTGAACTCGGATCAAGAGGGCGGCCATCCAACGGCAGCCCCGATCAAGCAACTGGCAGCTCAAACGCCTCCCCTGTCCGCTGGCGCGCAATGACACCGGTCGCACGTCCACTGCGCTGGCTGGACGCCACAAGACGAGTGCTCAAGTCAACCCCCGAAGGGCTTCCGGAGCCGACCACTTAGTACGGCTTCTTCAGCCCGCCGAAGCCGGGCACCGACCGCTGCGCGAACCATCGCTCGGTGACGACGAGAGCGGGCTATAGGCCCCGCACAGATGCCCGCACGGGGCGCGGGCCGGAAAACCATTCGCGACCCCAGGGGCTTCGAGCCGAGACTGATGGGTCGATCACATCAGACAGGAAGAGTGGCCAGCGCTGACGTACAACCGTGACACCCTGCCCTTGCCCGAGAACCGTGTGCCCCGCGTCACCTACGAGGGCATTCGGAACTGGGATCAATTCGACCCGGCCCGCCACCCGTTCGCGTGGGACGAGGACGAGGAGGCTCACCTCCGCTCGTTGGTCCGCGAGTGGGTGCCACCCGTGCTCTCCGGCATGGCCGGCTGGTGGGAGGGCGAACGCTGGTGTGAGCGTCAGGTGGACGCGATCATCCGGGAACGATACGGCGCCTGGGCCTGGGGGTGGAGCTGGTGCTACCGCTACGGCGGGCCCATCGGCAACTGGGTCAGCGGGCCGAGCTCGGTGACGACCCCCGACGAGACCGCAGCACGCGTCGTAGCCGCACTGCTGGAGTGGCGGGAGTGGCTGGAGCGGACGGCCCAGCGCTTTGCTGAACTGGCACCGCCGCCGGACGCCTCACCCGAGGATCGCAGTTGGCACTTGGAACGGGCCTGCGTCCGGCTCGTGACCCACACTCTGGACTCGGGCGCGGAGGGCGGCTGGTACGGCCAGGCCTCGATTGTCTTGGGCTGGTTCCTCACCAGCACCGGCATGGACCGAGCCGAAGCCGCGCGAGCGGTGGAGCGTGGGATCGGCGGCAGGTTCAAGAGCTGGGTCTACCCGGAACGGACGCTGATCGAATCGGTCGGCGAGGACCTGGCCGCCGGCCTCACCGGCCACGCCCCGTACCAGGACCACCGGGAGAGGGCGGCACTGGAGGAACTCCATGACCGCTACTGACAGCCTTTCGGTCTGGCTGCGCGTGCGCCGCGAGGCCGACTGGCAAAGTGCACCCGCCCTACAGCGGTTCCCGCCCGGTCGCGATGGGTTCCGGTCCTGGTGCGAGGGACCGGTGTGCCGACGCGACCCGATTCGCGCCCAGCGTCTGCTCGCCGCATACGCCCTGGCCCGAGAAGATGCCGCACGCCGTACCCCGTTGGATTTCGCCCTGCTTGCCGGTTGGCAGCGTGAAATCCTCGCTGCGACAGAGGCACCGTTTCGCGTGAGCGACGCCTACGCGAAGGCTGGCCGCGAGCGCTACGGCCTGACCCCTCACACGGCGGCCACTTTCGATTCCTGCCTGCGCGAGACGACCGACCCGGACATCCCGCTGGCGGCTCGCGCGGCCCGCGCGTACCTCGATGTGGCGTTCTTCCACCCCTTCACCGATGGCAATGCCCGCGCCGCACTGTTGACCCTGGTCCATGTTCTGGCCCGGGAAGGCATCGTCCTTCCTGAGGTCGATCCGCTCCAGACCACCCGCTATGCGGATGACCTGGCCGGTGCCGCCGACCTTGCCGTCCTCATCGGGGTGCTCAACCGTCCGCGATGCTGAAGCACCCAGGCTGAGGCCACCGACAAACTCCCGCCAGGATTCAACAAACCATCGTCCCCTGGCGGCCGGCTCGTCTTCCACGTCTTCGCCGCGCTCGCTGAGTTCAGCCGCGAGCTGATCGTCTCCGGTACCCGCGCAAGCCTGGACGTCCCCACACCCGCGGCCGGGCTGGCGGCCCGGCCACCGTCGCCACCGCCGAGACCACCCGGGCCGCCCGCGACATGCTGCCCAACCCCGAAAACTCGATCACCTCGATCACCTCGATCACCAAGATCCTCGGCGAGAGCCCTGGCACCCTCTACAACCACATCCCCGATCTTCAGGAAATCCGCGCCTCCGGCCGCGTCCCGAAGCAGCCCACCGCTGGCTGACCACTCCCGCTACTGGCCCTTCCGATCCTCCCGGAGGCCAAGTTCGTCCAGTCCCTGTACCGCGTGCCCAGCGGTAGGCGAACTACGGTCCCTTAAGACACTCGCAATTGGAGCATTACGGGCATACGTTGCCTGCTTTGTTCTCCCTGCAGAGACTCAAGGGACCGTAGGGACCCGAAAACCAATAGAACGCCACGCGGGGGGAGCTGCGCCCTCCCCCCGCCCCGGGGTCCTACACTCTTCCGAAAGACAGTCCCTACAGTCCCTTTGGTCCCTCACTTCAGTACGCGGCCGACTGACGGCCGGGGCTGTCAGGGACTCAAGGACACGACACTTGCCGAAGGACAGACGAGTGCCCGGCCCCGACCTGATGAGAGTGCCCGCAACTCCTGCGCGGACCGCCACATCCCAGGCTGTGGCCCGCTGGTGCGCCGAGCAGGGGTGGCCGGTCCACCCCCTGGCATCAGGACGTAAGACGCCCGCTGCCAACTGTCCGGACTGCAAGGACAAACACCACTCTCCGACCTCGTGCGTCTGCATCCCGGCCGGCCGGCCGTGCCACGGTTTTCATGCCGCGACCACCGACACGGCGCGCATCGATGCCTGGTGGTCCGCCCATCCTTCCTGGGGCGTCGGCGTGGCCTGCGGGGGAGCCGACCTGATCGTCATCGACATCGACGCACACTCCGCGCCGGTCCCCGACCGCAGCCGTCTCCTGCCCGGCATCCCCATCCACGACTCCGTGAACCTGCGGGGGCTTGCGTCCGGTTTCGACACCCTCGCTCTCCTGGCTGCCCTGCGTGGGCGGCCCAGCCCGGCCGAGGACGACAGCACCCTGCGCGTGCGGACCCCTTCCGGCGGCCTGCACGTCTGGTACCGGAATCCCCACCCCGCCACCCGGTTCCGCTGTTCGACCGGGTCCAGTTCGAAAGTCGCTCTGGCCTGGCAGGTCGATGTCCGGGCCGACGGCGGCTACATCGTCGCGCCCACCACCCGCACCGCCCAGGGGACCTATCTGCGGGAAGGTCCGGGCCGCCTGCCGGCGCCGCTGCCCGACTGGCTGGGCGAGGAACTCGTCAGGACCGGACACACCATCCAGCGCCTGGCGGCCTCCTCCCGACCCGCGGCTCCCCGCCGTCGACCCCCGCGAACCCCCAAGCGCGCACACCGCGTCCTGGACCCGCTGCTGCTGGAAGTCGCCGAGTGCGCGGCAACACCCGAGGGCGCCTCCTTCACCGAGAAGCTCAACAAGGCCGCCTACACGGCCGGAGGACTGGCGGCCGCCGGACACCTCGACGAACACACCTCCCGCGTCCTCCTGCACGACGCCGCCGAGACCGCACGCCCCTGGCAGAGTGCCCGCAACGAACGCATCATCGACGACGCGTTCGCTGCCGGGTCCGCCCGCCCGCTCCACCTCGAAGGACGTTCATGAGCAGGGCCGACACGCCGCGTTTCGACGCCACCGCCGCTGCCCAGCAGATGCTGGACCTCGAACAGAGGGACCATCAGCCGGCCGCCCTGCCCGCCCAGGCCCACACCTCCCCGGTCCCCACCCCCTCCTGGGCGCTGTCGGCACCCCTGCCCGGAACCCTCACCGACCGCGGCAACGCCAAGCTGTTCGTCCAGCTCTACCGCGATCAGTTCCGCCACGTCGAAGGCCTGGGCTGGTTCTCCTGGGACGGCTACCGCTGGAAGCGCACCGGCGGTGAGAAAGCCGCCCTGTGGGCTGCCGGCGAGATGGCCGAGGACATGCCCGACAGCGACCCCCGCGGACTTTTCAGCGACCGCGAGCTCCGCCACCACAGGAAGCGGACCCTGTCGACCACCGGCATGAAGGCTCTGCTCACCCAGGCCAAGGCCTCCCCGGACCTGTCCGTCGACCCCGACACCCTTGACGGCGATCCCTACGCCCTGTGCACCCCCGCAGGCGTCGTCGACCTCCACACCGGGCTGCTGCGCAAGCCCGACCCCACCCGCGACTTCCACTCCCGCGCTACCAGCGTCGCCCCCCAGCAGACCAAGACCCCGCGCTGGCACCGCTTCCTGTGCGACACCTTCGGCGACGACGCCGAAGGGCAGGAAATGATCGGCTTCCTGCACCTGCTGCTGGGCTACTCCATCACCGGCGACGTCGGCGCCCAGGTCCTTCCCTTCCTCCACGGCCACGGAAAGAACGGCAAGAGCGTCCTGCTGGACGTCATGATCCAGATCCTGGGTGACTACGCGGATGCCGCCCCGCCCGGCTTCCTCATGGACCGCGGGGCGTTCTCCGAGCACTCCACGGAACTCACCGAGCTCCACGGCCGCCGCCTGATCGTCTGCAGCGAGCTCAAGCCCAACGACAAGTTCGACGAGGCGAGGGTCAAGCTTCTGACGGGCGGAGAGAAGATCAAGGCTCGCCGGATGCGGCAGGACTACTTCTCCTTCACCCCCACCCACCACCTGTGGCTGCTGGGCAACCACCGCCCCGAGGTGAGCAACGGCGGCTTCGCGTTCTGGCGCCGTATCCGGCTGCTGCCCTTCGAACGGACCGTCCCCGATCACCGCAAGATCGACAACCTGGCGCTCGAACTCGTCCGTGACGAAGGCCCCGGCATCCTGCAGTGGCTCATCGAGGGCGCCCGCCGCTACCTCACCACCCGTGACAGCCTCGAAGGCCCCGACCGCGTCCGCATCGCCACCAGCGCGTACGCCAACACCGAGGACCACATCGGCCGCTTCCTCACCGAATGCTGCACCCGCGACCTCGAGACCCAGCCCGACCTGCGCGTCGAACAAGGCCTCCTTTACGCCGCCTACGCGTCCTGGTGCAGCGCCGGCGAAGGCATCCGCCCCGCCGGTACCCGTGCCTTCGCCACCCGCGTACGGCAGGAAGTAGGCCTCGCCTCACCCGCAGACATGATCAAATCCAACGGCCGCAAGTACTACCCGGGACTCGCCCTGCTGGAAAGCCCGTCATGAAACAACTCCCGCCGCACGGCGAACCGCAGCACACCGGACCCGCCCCCCAGCAGGCCCAGAGGTCCCTACCCGCCCGAATCCGCCCCGCTTACCATGGACCCGCAGGGCTACTTCCAGCAACGGGCGGCTCACCACACCACGAGGCGGGCAGCCGTCCGGCCCCGCAGACGAAGGAGGGCCAGCAGCCATGAGCTCGCTACTGACCGAGGGCGATCTCACCCACGAGGAAAACGTCGTGTGGCTGGAAGACCCCGAGACCTTCGACTACGTCCGCCAGGCCCTCGACAAGACCCGGCGCCGCAACACCAGACCCCCCTACCTCCGCGACGGTCGCATGGTCGGCTACGCCCTCCTCGACGACCAGGCCGAACCCGACCCCGACAGCGGTCTGTACAAGCGCCGCGTCTTCTTCCTCCTTCCGCACGACCGTGACAGCCTTCCCGGTGGTCTGTACCGCGAAGGGGCTCCCGGCGAAGCCGTGGACCCGCGCACCATCGAGGTGAAGAAGGTGGGGGAGAAGACCCCACGCTCGCAGCGGGGCCCGGCAGCCATAACGGGCTCCCACCCCTAGTGCTGTGACCGGATAGGTTCGCCGGGTTGGTCCGACCGCAGCTATGAGAGGGCGTCCGCCCCAGCGGATGGCCTTCTCACCTCGGATGCGGGTACGTGAGCCCGGTAGAGGCTCCTGGCATATCTGGCAGCACGCTGCCTCGCGATAGCCGCTCCTGACTTGCCCTTCACGGCACGGTCAGGGAGCCGGGCGTCTGGGGTCGATCGGATCGTCCGGGACCACGCTGTCGGGGTCCTTGACTCCGAGCTGGCGGCGCGCGGCCAGGAACAATCTGCGCATCGCCTCTCTCAGCCTGTCCTCCACCGCACGGCCACCGTAGTGGTCGATGAGTTCGTCCGGACGGCCCTCGTGTACGGCGCGCACCCACCAGGCGTGGTGCTCGACCTCCCTGGCCGCCTGCTGGAGCTCCACCGTTCCCAGGATGCGCAGCTGCTGCACCACGGACCGGAGCCGGGCGTGTTCGTCGTCGACCTTGTTGCGCTGCTCGTCCCGGTCCGCGACCCGGTCATACCGACGGACCAGATGAACGAGCTGCCGCGCCGAGGCGGCACACTCCTTGCACAGGTCGTAGAGCGGCGCGTCCCAACGCACTGCCAGGGCGTGCCGCTCCTTTCTCCTCTCCATCAGGTAGGCCGGGATGAGACCCACGGCGGCACCAACTACCACCAGCAGTACGCTCGTTGCTGTCGCGGAAGCATTCATGCCGGACATCCAACCGGGTGCGAGAGGCCACGAAGGCCAATTCCCGGCGTACCTATCTGGTCACAGCACTAGCTGTGGTGCCTCAGGAGATTGGTTCCACGAAGCCATCGACCGCCAGTTACTGCGGGAGGGTGTCGAGTGGTTCCGGCGGTTGGTCGAAGGTGAGGCGGTAGTCGCCGCCGGATGTGCGGGCACCAGCACCCCGACTGAACGGCCGACCCCACCGCCACACGGGGCCCGGCCCCAGCACACCCACAGTCGACTACCCGCCGCGCAGCGACGAGGGCCAAGACCACGACGACGAACCACCGAGGCGGGTGAGGCAGCACACCACCCCGGCGAACCCTGACCCCGCGCGTCAGCGGCGGACCAGCACCGCGTGCGTGACCGTCGGCGAGCCGACCAGTTCGGACACCCGGTAGCCGTCGATCCCGTCGCCCAGATTGTCGAGCAGCCGCTCCCCGCGTCCGATGAGCATCGGCGTGATCACCAGGTGGAGCTCGTCGATCAGCCTGGCCCGCAGATACTGCTGGATGACCGCCGCGCCGCCGCCGATCCGGACGTCTTTGCCGCCCGCGGCGTCGAACGCACGCTGCAACACCGTCTCCAACGGCTCATCGGTGAAGTGGAAGGTCGTTCCGCCTGCCATCTCCAGCGTCGGGCGCACATGGTGGGTGTGCACGAAAACGTCGTGATGGTAGGGCGGGTTGTCGCCCCACCAGCCCTTCCAGGACTCGTCCTTCCACGGCCCGCGCTGCGGCCCGAACATGTTCCGCCCCATGATCGTGGCGCCGATATTCTGATCGCCGCGGGTGAAGTAGTCGACATCGATGCCGGTCTTGCCCGCGGCGGAATCCTCCGTCGCGGAGACGAACCAACTGTGCAGATCGTCACCCCAGCCGACTCCGTCGCCGAACGGGGCGTCGAGTCGCTGGTTCGCGCCGGCCATGAAGCCGTCGAGGGAGATCGTGACGTTGTGTACGCGGACCTTGGGCATGGCCTTCGCCTCTCGTGTTGATGGCCTCTCTCACCCCTGCGTCGAACAGAGCCTGCCTGGATCGACATCCCCGCGCACGTTCTTTCGGCGTGCCATACCGGTGCTCAGCACCGCGCGCCGGCACCGAGTACGCGGCGCGGGCGGGCGACGTCGACGGGCAGCAGGCTCGCGCCGTCAAGACCGCCCTGCCCAGTCCTCCGGGGAGGGGCCGTCGTCGCACACCTGGACTGTTACCTCAGCGAGCGCCAGTCGGCGTGGCACCAACCTCATGCGACAGCACACCCAGCGCGGAGCCGGGCCGGCGTTTTTTCAGGTCAGGGGAGCGCTGCGGTTGGCCCGCGGAGCTACGTTCAACCGTCCATGACTTGCGCAAGGTCACGCCTGGTGGGCGGCCTGCGGGGAGACCGGCCGCTCGAAGAATGTCTCCAGCACAACCGTCGCCTGGGTCCCGCTCACTCCGTCGATGGCGTAGATCCGGCGCAGCACGTCCTGCAGGTGCTCGGTGGTCGTGGTCCTGACTTTCACCAGCACCGAGGCGCTGCCGGCGATAACGTGCGCCTCCAGAATCTCGGGTAGCGCGGCGAAGTCCTTCGCCGAGTCGCCCATCCAGGCCGTCGAGTCGACCATCACGTAAGCCAGGACGCCGCCGCCCACCGCTGCCGGATCAACCTCCGCCGCGGTGCGCCGGATGACGCCGCGCTCCCGCAGCTTGCGTACGCGCTCATGAGCCGCGCCGGCGGACAGGCCCACGGCCTGGCCCAGCGCAGCATAGGACTGGGTGGCGTCCCTCTGAAGCTCCGTTAGTAGGGCGCGGTCAATGTGATCCACAACTCTCCATTCGGTATAGCCTTGCGCAGACCATAGCGCATCTTGCAATCTCCTCATCAAGCCGAAGGATATTCGGCATATCTACGGGAGGGGACCCATGACCAGCGAGCGCCCTGCGCTGTACGAGATGCTCGACGACCGGTTCCGTACGGGGCGGTGTATGAACGGCGATGGCGGCTTGGAGGTGCTGTACACAGGTTGCCGCTGGGCCGAGGGGCCGATCTACCTTCCTTCTTGGAGGCAGGTGATCTGGAGTGACATCCCCAATGACCGGATGCTGCGCTGGGACGAGGAGACCGGTGCCGTCAGCGTCTTCCGTCGCTTTGCCGGGCACACCAACGGCAACACCCTTGACCGCCAGGGCCGGTTGATCACCTGCGAGCAGGGCAACCGCCGGGTGACGCGAACCGAGCACGACGGCACTGTCACGGTGTTGGCGGATCGCTGGCAGGGCAAGCGACTGAACAGCCCGAACGACGCAGCCGTGAAGTCGGACGGATCCATCTGGTTCTCCGATCCGGACTTCGGCATCACCAGCGACTACGAGGGTTACCGTGCCGAGAGCGAGATCGGCGCCAACAACGTCTACCGCATCGACCCGGACAGCGGTGAAGTACGCCTGGTCGCCGACTGCTGCGCGGCGCCGAACGGCCTGGTCTTGTCGGCCGACGAGCGACAGCTCTTCGTCTCCGACACCCGGGCCGGCTGTATCCGGGTCTTCGACGTACGGGACAACGGCACACTCTCCGACGGCAAGGTCTTCGCAGACGCCGCACGCCGCAAGAACGCCCGTTTCGACAACCTCCGCTTCGACGACGACGGCCGGCTCTGGGCTGCTGCGATGGACGACGGGGTGCACTGCTACGACCCCGACGGC
Organism: Streptomyces sp. TLI_185; assembly: GCF_003814765.1. Lineage (NCBI taxonomy): Bacteria > Bacillati > Actinomycetota > Actinomycetes > Kitasatosporales > Streptomycetaceae > Streptomyces > Streptomyces sp. TLI_185. Next base: position 22,380 of record NZ_RKRB01000002.1, on the reverse strand, counting down.
ACGCTGATCGGGCGGCTCAACATTCCCGAGAAGGTGGCCAACATCTCCTGGGGCGGAGTCAAGCGCAACCGTCTCTTCATCACCGCGCAGACCAGCCTCTACTCGGTGATCATGGGCGTCACGGGCACGCACCCGACCGGCCCGGGGCGCCAGCCCTGGCCGGCCCCGACATCCCGGTGACCCCCGGCCGTGAGTGGTCCAGTTGGCCGGAGAGGCCAACTGGACCACTCAGCCACACTGGCTCGCCGTCGGGGGCCTGAGGGTGCCCGGGCTGCGATTCAGGACCTTTTCCCGTTGGGCGCTACGCGGCAGTGCGCACGGCGTAGTCGGCGAGGGAGGGCGCAAGCAGGCCGAAGACCTCGTCAGTTGCTGTGCTCAAGGTGGCTGCGATCTGTCGGTTCGTGCGGCCTGCGGTGGCGAGGTCGAGAGCGTGGTGGAAAAGGGTGCGGTGTGCCGTGGCCAGGAGGGCGGCAGCCGCCCGGAGGGCGAGGGCTCCTGCGGGTGCCGCGGTCTCGGCGGCCAGCGCCGCAGTGAGGGCGTCCTCGCGCTGTTCGTGCAGTTCGCGTAGGCGGGCGCCGAGGGTGGGGCTGCTGGTGATCATCCGGGCGAAGTCCGAGCCACAGAAACCGGCGAGGGCGTCATGGCGCGCGACGGCTGCCAGGTACTCGCGGTGCAGGCCGGCCAGCGCGGACTCGCCCTCGCGGCGGGAGGCGAGTGCGGCGGCGAGGCTGTCGCGGAAGGTCTCGTGGAAGTCGAGGGCGAGGTCTTCCTTGCGCGGGAAGTAGTTGGTGACGGTCATCTTGGCCACCTGTGCGGCGGTGGCGATCTGGGCGATGGTCACCGCCTCGAAGCCGTGCTCCAGGAACAGCTGTGTCGCGGCGTCGGAGATGGCCTGGCGGGTCTGCTGCCTCTTCAGTTCTCGCAGTCCAGCGGTCATGCGCACCATCCTAGTGTAGGTCAGACCTAAAAATGTAGTTGACCCTTCGATGTGTCGCATCTAATTTTAGGTTCGCCCTAGAAAGGCACGTGGGAAGGAACCGAGTGAACCTGCGCATCACCCCGTCCGAGTCGGCCGCCGTCCGCGACGGGCTGGCCCGCCTGGCCGACGGCATCCCGGATCTGCCCGCCGGTGCCGACCTCGCCCCCGCGCTCCCCGCCACCGGCGGGGTGCCCGGTCGGTGGACCAACGCCTCCGGCCAAGCCCCCGCAGAGGCCGGCGTCGTCCTCTACGTCCACGGCGGCGGCTTCGCCGGCACCGAGCCTCGCGCGGAACGAGCGCTCGCCCACCGCCTGTCGCAGGCAACGGGCCGCCCGGTCTTCGGCGTGGACTACCGGCTCGCCCCGGCCCACCCGTATCCGGCGGCGCTACATGATGTGGCCGCCGTGCACCGCAGCCTGATCGAGCAGGGTGTACCCGCAGGCCGCATCGTGCACTTCGGCGAGTCGGCTGGTGCCACCCTGGTGCTGTCCGCCCTGCTGATACTCAAGGCGGCCGGGGACACGCTGCCGGCCACCGCGGTCGTGGTCTCCCCGCTCGCCGATCTCACACTCTCCAGCCCCTCCCTGACGGTAGATCAGGGCCGCGACACCATCAGCAAGGCGGCACTGGAGACGGTGTGCACCCAGTACCTGGCCGGGGCGCGGCCCGACGCCGCGCCGCAGTCCCCGCTTCACGGCGAACTGTCGGGCCTGCCCGACCTGCTGGTGATCGCCGGCGGAGCCGAAGTGCTGGCCGACGACGCCCGCCGGCTGGCCGCCGCCGCGACCGCGGCCGGGACCCCCGCGCGCCTCGACCTGTACGAGGACCTCCCGCACGTCTTCCACCTGGCCATGCTGGCCGACGCCCCGACCACCGCCACCGACACCTTCCTGCACCGCCTGGCGCAGTGGACCCACGAGAGGACCGCATGAACCTGCGCGTCACCCCAGAAGAAATCCCTGCGCCTGATGAGCGTGCACGCCCACCCCGACGACGAGTCGAGCAAGGGGGCGGCGACGCTGGCCAAGTACGCCGCCGAGGGCGCCGACGTCCTCGTCGTCACCTGCACCGGCGGCGAACGCGGCACCGTCCTCAACCCCGCGATGGACCGACCCGAGGTCCGCGCCAACCTCGCCGGGATCCGCCGCGAGGAGATGGCCGCTGCCCACGACATCCTCGGCATCCGCCAGCAGTATCGGGGCTTCACCGACTCCGGGCTGCCTGAAGACGGTGAGCCACTACCGGACGGCTGCTTCGCGCGACCCCGCTGGACGCTCAACCGTAGGCAGCCGCCTCTGGGGGTGTGCATCGGGAGATCGGCTCTGCGCACCTACTGCAGCATTGCCAAGGGCCTGGTGGAGTGTCAGCGCGCCGCGAGGTTTGCGAGCAGCTCGGCGGCGGGCTTCGGGTGGACGAGCCAGCGCAGGTGGCTCCCCTCGAGTGTTCGGACGTCGAAGGGGTTGTCGGGTGTGAGCGCGTCGGCTTCGCGGATCATGCGGTCCTGCACGGCGAGCGGAACGCTGGCATCGGCGGCCAGGCGCACATACGTCTTGGGAATCCGGCCCCAGGTCATGGCCTGTGCCCGGTCGGCGGACGTGCCGGCGTCGAGGTTCTCATCGGGCTGGAAGGTGTTCAGGAAGGTCCGGAACTCGTCATCGGTGAGGTCGGCGGCGAACGCTCGCTTGAACGCGGCGAGCGCCGCTGGCTCGGCGGTACGGAAGTTGGTGCGGAGCAGACCGAGTTCGGCCGGGTTCCCGACGAGCGTGGCAGCGAAGGCTCCCGCGTCGACATCCGCCATCTCCGGCTGGGCGTAGTAGTCGCTCACGTCCAGATCGACGGGGCACCAGGCGGAGACGTAAACGATCCGGTCGATCAGCTCGGGCCGGGCGTTGGCGACGGCGGTGGCTGTGATGCCGCCTCTGCTGTGGGCGACGAGGATGGTGGGCCCGTTCTGCTTGGCCCGTTCGAGGACTTCGATCACGCGGGCGGCGTTGTCGGCGAGCGTGACTCCCTTGATGCTCCCCGGTTCTGCGGCGAGGGCGTCGAGGATCTGGGGAGCCTGGTAGGCCGCGGGGAAGGTCGCCTCGAATCCGTGCCCGGGAAGGTCGACCGCCGCCGAGCGATGCCCGAGTAAGGCGAGCTCGGCCTGCAGTGGCGCGAACGAGAACGAATTCGCGAAGGCCCCATGAACAAAAACGAATGTCGGCAGATTCTGCATGCCTCAGCCTCCAACAGAACGATCTTCTGAGCAAGATCAAGGGTTCAAGATGGCTTCGATACGTCTGGCTGTGGCTTCGATGGTGGTGGTGAGCCATGTGCGGCTGGTGCCTCGCAGGGGTGCTTGCATCGGGAAGCGGCGGTGGAATTCGGCGGGGGCCTGTGGGACGACGAGGAGGTCGTCACTGAGGATGGACCGTCTCCAAGGGGCGGATGCGAACAGGCAAGACCGGAACTCGTCAGAACTTGCCTACGGATGACCGGGACTGCCTACACATCACAGAGCCAGGACAACAGGTCATTCGGCATGTCGCCGCCGCCTCACCGCCACTTCTCGTGAGTCACCCGAGAGGGTTAAAGAGAAGGCTAAAGTAAGGGTTAATTCCAAGGTGAAGGCTGGTAGTGTCCGAGGTGGAGGTGGATCACTGCATGGCAACCGAGGAAGAGCTGTTCGAGGCAGTCGACGCGCTCTTGGAGGAGGAGCCGCAGCTTCCGCCTCCTGCGGAGCGGGCCCGGCTGCGTGAGGCCGCCGGTATCACCCAGGCCCGACTGGCGCAGGCCCTGAAGACGACGCTGCAGACGGTCAAGAACTGGGAGAACGGGCGCTCGGAGCCCAGGGAGCCGCGTCTGTCGGCGTATCAGCGGCTGATGGAGGGCTGGGCGGCGAAGTATCCGCTGCCCGGCAGTGCAGCGCTCGCCCCGGAGCCCGCTCCCGTCCCACAGGCGCTCGTCGGCCCTGCGGAGCAGGCGTCGGCCTCCACCGCGCCCGAGGCTCCAGCCGCACCGCCCGCACCGGCTTCCGTCGCACGCCCTGACCGTCCCGCTGTCCCTCGCGCGACGTCGCGCCGCCCGGCCCGCAAGGCCGCGCGGGTCCCGGTCGACACCCGGTTTCCGCATGGCCCGCTCGCGGTCCTGGACGGCGACGGGCAGGCGTACGGCGTCGACGGGATCGTCCTGGACTGCCCGGCCGGCACCATCCCGGAGCTGGTGGAGTGGACGCTGCGTGAGTCGGGACTGGGCTCGCCGCGGCTGCACCGCAACGGCAAGGACAGCGACCCGCTGATCGTCCTGACGGCGGCGGCCGCCGCGAAGTTCGGTCTGCCGGAGCAGTTGGAGGACCGCCGCACGCTGCGCCTGGAGGACGGACACCCGGTCCTCAAGCAGATCGCCAAGGCGAAGTGGCAGCTCACCCAGCGCGGATTCGGGCCGTGGCCGCGCGTCTACCGCCCCGCCAAGGGCAACGAGCGGCAGTGCGTGCAGCTGGCGATCCTGCCCTGGGACGCACTCGACTCCCGGGCCTGGCCCGGCGCCGGCGAGCTGGAGCCGGCCGAACTCGCCCATGCCCTCGGCGTGTACGCGACCCGGGTCATCACCCCACGCGGATCCACGGCCGTCTCGGGCCTGGAGCTGATGACCGCGCTGCGCCCGCCCACCCGCGCCGTACGCGATGCCGCCACCGGCAGCTGGGTCTCCGGCCGCAATCCGGGCTCGCTCGGCACGGAGCCGGTCGATCCCGCACCGCCGGAGGCTCCACCGGAGCACCCGGTCGCGCAGGGCTGGACGAAGGGTTTCCTTGATGAGGAGGCCTACCAGTGGGTGCGCGACCCCGACCTGCTCACCGGTGAGGAGGTCTCGGTGCGCTGGGCGGTCGGCCTGGACATCAACACCGCCTTCCTCGCGGCCGCGGCCCGCCTGGTGGTGGGGCTGTCCGGCCCCGAGCACTTCGTGAACCCGGTGTTCGATCCGAAGATCCCCGGCTGCTGGTACGTGGACCTGTCCGGCATCGAGCTGGACCCGCGCCTGCCCTCCCCGTTCACGCCCACCGGCGAGCGCCCGACGGAACCGGCCTGGTACGAGACCCGCACCGTCGCCTACGCCCGGGAACTCGGCCACAACGTCGCCCCCATCGAGGCCTACCTGCGGCGGGAGAGCGGCGCCTACCTCGACCCGTGGCACGACCGGCTCAAGACCGCCTACGTCGACACCATGGCCGACCTGGGCGTCACCAAGGACCTGGACGACCACGCCTTCCTCGCCGCGATGGAACAGCACAAACAGGCCGACCCGGCCCTGGCCGCCGTCCTGGCCGCCGTCAAGGCCACGGTCAAGGGCGGCGTGGGCAAACTCAGGGAGCGGCCGCAGGGACGCCGCTACCGCGACGGGGAGCGGTGGCCTGCCCTGGAACGCCCGACCTGGCGCCCCGACATCCGCGCCGCGGTCATCGCCAAGGCCCGCGTGAACATGCACCGCAAGATGCTCAAGACCGCGGAGGCGACCGGCCGGTACCCGCTCGCCGTGCTCTCGGACTGCGTCGTCTATCCCTCCCCGGGGCGCACGCCGCTGGACTTCCTGCCCTACACCGCCTCCGGCAAGCCGATGCCCGGCAGCTTCCGGCTCGGGGCGACGCCGGGCCTGGCGAAGCTGGAGGGCGTGCAGGAGATGGCCTGGGCGGTCGACCTGATGGAGCAGGGCTTCAACCCGGCCCGCCACATCAAGGGCGACGGCCACGACGCCGTCATCGAGGAAGGGGAGTAGACCGGTGGGGGACATCGACGACGCTCTGGACCGCGCCGGCTACGAACACGTCACCAAGCCGCCGCCGAAGACGCCGGCCGCGCAGATGCGGCTGCTGGTCAAGGCGGAGAAGGGCGCCACGAAGGCGGTGGCGCAGCGGCTGGGCATCTCGCAGCGGCAGGTGGAGCGCTATCTCGTGGGGCAGGCCAAGCATCCGCGCCCGGCGCTGAAAGCGGCGCTGGAGCGCGAGGTCGCCAAGGTGTGGCAGCCGCGCGTGCGGCAGCAGGCCCGCAAGAAGGCCGCCACCAGCACCGGGCTGACGGTCGAGACCCGGGCCCGGTTCGGCTATACGGCGCCGGTCGGCACGACCGACGACCCGCGCATGCGCCGACTGACGGTCCATCTGCCTCCCGAGTACGCGCGACGCCTGTTCGACGCCCAGCAGCAGGGCGCAGGCGACGCTCAGCTCCGTGGAATCGTCGCCGACGGGCTACGGGACATCTATTTCCGGGACGGCGGACGCCGCGCCGGCAACCTCGATGTCGACATCACCGACATCGACTACTTCGACGTGTCGTTCTAGAACCGCAGCGGGCTCCGCGGCCAGTACGCCGTCACAGCGACCGAAGCGACTCAGCTGTGGTGGCCCCGGCGCGGGCGGCGTCGTGAGCGCGGGGAGTCCCGGGAGAGCGCTACAGGTTCGCTTCACAGTCGCTTGAGTCGCTCTGGGGACCGGGTGGGGGAGGGGCAGGCTTGAGTCGCTGTGGCCGAATCAGGTCTGTGCGGGGGCAGCGACCGAGGAGCAGCTACCGAAGGCGCTGTCGGTCGCTTTCAGTAGCTGATGAAAAAGCCCAGGTCAGAGTCGGTGATTCGGCTGAGCAGCGACCGAAGCGACTGAAGGGCCGGTATATGAGGGCATTAGCGCGAGCGCCTGTGCGTGCGTGTGTGCGTCATATATAGGAAGTTTGAGTCGCTTCAGTCGCTGTTTGATCGCTTCCAAGCTTGTGACCTGCGTTTTTGCTCGGCTGGTCCGGTAGCTACTCAACCGGCTCGGGTCGCTGGCTTCCGTACTGGGTCGAATCTTTGTTTTCCCATGAGCCTCTCGGCCCCCATCGCTTAGCTATGCTGTGCCGGTTGCTCAGTCGCTTCGGTCGCTGGTGGGGGGTGCGCATGGCCTCTGAGCTGCACAACTCACGTAGCTACTCAACGCTTTCCGCTTCGGTCGCGGGCCCGTTGGCAACGGCTCGGTGGTGTGCGGGCCGGGGTTGGCCCGTTCATCCGCTGTCTCCGGGGCGCAAGACGCCCGCGGGCAACTGCGAGGACTGCCGCAGCCCCGGGCACGACCACAGGGGATGCGTCTGTCCGGCCGCCGGTCGCTGGTGTCACGGCTTCCACGCCGCCACCCTCGACTTCGCCCGCATCGAGCAGTGGTGGGGCGCCCACCCGGGCTTCGGTGTCGGGGTCGCCTGCGGCCCCGCGGGCCTGCTGGTCGTCGACATCGACGCGCACGAACGGCAACTGCCCGGACGGGACCGCCTGTTACCGGGCATCGGGATCTCCGACGGCATCGACCTGACCGGGCTGGTCAGCGGCTTTCACACGATCGCCGTGCTGGCCGCCCTGCGCGGCGTCCCCAGCCCCGCCGACGACGAGACGACCCTGCGCGTGAGGACCCCCTCGGGCGGTCTGCACGTCTGGTACCGGGCACACACCGGGCACCGGTGGCAGTGTTCCACCGGGTCAGGTGGCCGCGCCCTCGCCTGGCAGGTCGACATACGGGCGCACGGCGGGTACATCGTCGCCCCCGGCACCGTGACCGACGCCGGCGTGTACGAGGCGGTGGGGAGCGCACGGGAACCCGCACCGCTGCCCGACTGGCTGGCCCGCGAGCTGGAGCGCACCGGGCACCTGCCGCCCGCGCACGAGCCCGCACCGAGGCCGGTCCCGCCGCGGGCCAGGCAGGCCGTCCTCGCCGCGGGCGGCGGCCGCGCAGCCGGTGGCCGCCTCCTGGGCGCGCTGCTGGCAGAGGTGGCCGCCTGTGCCGCCGTAGCCGAAGGAGCAGCGTTCTCCGAGAAGCTGAACCGTGCCGCCTACACCGCCGGCGGGCTCGTGGCCGGCGGCCAGCTTGCGGCGGACGAGGCCGAACGCCTCCTCCGGGAGGCCGCCGAGCATGCCCGCCCGGGGCAGGAACGGCGCTGCGAGGCCATCATCCGCAGCGGTCTGAGCGCCGGCCGAACGCGCCCGCTCATCCCGGGAGGCCGCGCATGACGTCCTTCCGGGACGACACCCTCTTCGACGCCCAGGCCGTCGCCGCGCAGATCCTTGCCCGCCCCGTGCCGCACCCCCGCTCCGACGAGGACGCCCCCGCGCAGGGAGAGGCCACGGCCGACGGACTGCTGCCCGACACCCTCAGCGACCGCGGCAACGCCAAACTGTTCGTCAAGCTCTACTCCAACGACTACCGGCACGTGCCCGGCCTCGGCTGGTTCCGCTGGGACAGCACCCGCTGGCAGGTCGACGAGGACGACACGGTGATGTGGGCCGCAGGCGACCTCGCGGAGTCCCTGGCGAGCACCGACCCGCGCGGCGTGTTCACCTCGGCCGCGCTGCAGCAGCACCGCCGCCGGGCGCTCAGCACCAGCGGCATGAACGCGATGCTCACGCAGGCCAGATCCGCGCCTGGCATGGTGCTCAACGCGGCCCGGCTGGACGCCGACCCGTACGCGCTGTGCACGCCCGCCGGCATCGTCGACCTGCGCACCGGGCTGATCCGTACGCCCGACCCGAACAAGGACTTCCACTCCCGCTCCACCACCGCGGCCCCGGAGCAGAGGCCCACCCCGCGCTGGGACCGCTTCCTCAGCGACACCTTCGGCGACGGACCCGAGGGCGCGGAGATGATCGACTTCCTGCATCTGCTGCTCGGCTACTCCATCACCGGGGACGTCGGCGCCCAGGTGATGCCGTTCCTGTTCGGCTCCGGCAAGAACGGCAAGTCGGTACTGCTGGACGTCCTGATGAAGCTGGTGGGGGACTACGCCGATGCCGCGCCGCCCGGCTTCCTGATGGCCCGCCCTTACGAGGGCCACCCCACCGACCTGGCCGAACTGCACGGCCGGCGCGTCATCGTGTGCAGCGAGGTCAAACCCGGGGACCGCTTCGACGAGGCGCGGGTGAAGCTGCTGACAGGCGGCGACCGCATCAAGGCGCGCCGCATGCGGCAGGACTTCTTCAGCTTCCAACCCACCCACAAACTCTGGCTGCTGGGCAATCACCGTCCCGAAGTCGGCACGGGCGGCTTCGCGTTCTGGCGGCGGATGCGGCTGATCCCGTTCGAGCGGGTCGTCCCCGACGACCGCAAGATCGACAACCTGGCCGACATCCTTGTCACCGAGGAGGGCCCCGGCATTCTCAACTGGCTGATCCTGGGCGCGCGTCGCTACCTCACCGGCGAGAAGGACCTCACCGGACCCGAACGCGTGCGGATCGCCACGACGGCGTATGCGGAGACCGAGGACCACACCGGGCGATTCCTCGCCGAGTCCTGCCGACTGGACGGTGACCTCAGAGCAGAACAGGCACAGCTCTACGCGGCCTACAAGGCGTGGTGCCAGAATGAGGGCGCCCCGGCCATCTCGTCACGCGCCTTCGCGGCCCGGGTCCGCGAAGTGGTAGGACTGGCGTCGCCCAAGGAGATGATCCTGTCCAACCAGCGCAAGTACTACCCGGGCATCGGACTGGTCGCCGACGAGGAGGCACAATGAGCGCCCTCATCGCCGAGGACGAACTCGCCCATGAGGACGACTTCGTCTGGCTCGAGGACATCAGCACGCTCGACTACGTACGCCAGAGCCTGGACCGGCTGCCCACGCGCCGCGGCAAGCCCGCCTACCACCGCGACGGACGCATGGTCGGCTACGCGCTCCTGGGCCCCGGCGCCAAACCGTCCCGCTCCTCGGGCACCTTCCGCCGCCGGGTGTTCTGGCTGCTGCCCCACGACCGCGACACCGACCCACAGGGCCTGTACGCGACCGGGGCGCCCGCCGAGGCGGTGGACCCGCGGACCCTGGCGCCCGGCAGCAAGGGATGCAAGACCGAGCGGTCGGAGGGCGGGCCGCCGTCCTCGGCGATGCGGGAGCTGGGAATCACGCTGCCGCTCTAGGGCGCGTATCGGGTCGTGATCAATGATCATCGCAGCCTGCGGGGCGGGTGCCCCGTCGGGGGTACGGCGGGGCCCGGCGATCTGCGGCTGCGCCGCGAGGGCGCGAGCGACCGGAAGCGATGCCGCAGGCAGGCAGCGGCGGGGCTCGGGGACCTCGCCGTGCCCGCCGGTGTGTCAGGCCATGGCGAGCCGGTCCACCAGCAGCTGCACCCTGCGCTCGGTGTACGCCGGAGGCAGTCGTCCTTCCCGGGTCAAGGTCGCGAGACCGTGCAGGGATGCCCAGAACGTCTCGGTGAACAGGCCCGGGTCGACGCCGTCCCCGGCGACCTCGCCGAGGGTCTCAAGGAGTGCGGCAAAGGCGTCCTTGAGAGGTGCCGGGGTGTCCTCCTGGGCGTATGCGAGGCCGCCGTCGAGCTGGAACAGGGCGTCGTAGACCGCCGGGTTACGTGCGGCGAAGTCGAGGTAGGCACGGGCCAGGGCGGCGACCCGCTCGCGTGAGCCGTCCGCGGCGGCGGTCGCGGCCCGGATCGCCACGGCCATCTCGGAAGCGCCCTGGAGGGCGACGGCGCCGATGATCTCGCGTTTGCCGCGGAAGTGGCTGTAGAGGACCGGCTGACTGTATTCGATGCGCTCGGCGAGCCGGCGGGTGGTGACCGCGTCCCAGCCCTGCTGCTCGGCGAGTTCGCGGGCCGTCGCCACGATGAGGCGCTCGCGCTCCGCCCGTTCCCGCTGCTTGCGTTCCTGTACCGGCATGGTTCGATCCTAGCACCGCTAGACAATCGAGCGACAGCAGTACTAGCGTTGCCTTATCGGCTAGCAACACTAGATCCCAGGAAGGGTCATCATGCTCAACGCACTCCAGGTCGTCACCACCGTGGTCGTCGGCGTGATGGTGGGGGTCGAGTTCGCCGTCCCCTTCTTCATCAACCCGATCCTCAACGCACTCCCCGACGACAGCAACCAACTCGGCCGCGCCCACGGAGGCCAGAGGGGCGGCGCCGTGATGCCGTTCTGGTACATCACCTCGCTCCTCCTCGTCGCGGTCTGGGCCATCGCCGGATGGCACCACCACGGCACCAGCCTCGTCGTCACCGCCGGCGCGCTGCTGATCCTCAGCGTGATCATGTCGATCCTGCTGCTCGTCCCGATCAACAACCGGGTCAAGACGTGGACCCCCGAGAACCGGCCCGCCGACTGGAAGCAGCAGATAAACCGCTGGGACCGCTTCCACTACGTCCGCGTCGCCGTCATCATCGCCGCCTACGCCCTGCTGGCCGCCGCCCTCGCCTGAGCCCGCGGACCGACACCGCACCGGTGGCGCACGATCCCCAATCCCCGGGCGGCAGCGGGCCACCGAAAACCGAGTCCGTCGTGGGGGATCTCCGAGTGACGGCGCGGTCGGTGCGGCGTTGGCGGCGGGTGTGGGAGCAGGGCGGCGCGGAGGCGTTGCGCTCGACGGGACCGGCGTCGGTGGAACGGCAGGAGCGGCAATGAGCGAGGTCTACGCGGTCCGCGTCACGGACGCCTTGCGCGACGAGGCGCCCCACATCCGGACCCATGACGGCCGCAAGCTCACGCCACGGTAGGCAGCTGATCTTCGACCGACCAGGCGACGCAGCACCTGTTACAAGTTTCTCTACATCATCAAGCGCGGGCCGGCCCCTTGGGCCGCAAGCGAGTTACGGACCCGCGGTCGGGGACGGCGCCCCCTCCATCCCGGTGTCGGCCGATCCCCCGCCGGAGGCATCGTTCTGGCCGTGGCCTTCCGTAGTGGCGTGCGCGGGGAGCTTCCATCCCGTCCACCACCGACCCAGGCAGAGCCGAGCAGACGCGGCCATGGCGTCCAGGTGGAGCGCGCCACTGTACGAACGACCTGGACGCCATGAACCACGCCCGCTCCACGGTGTGTGGGTCGACGGCGGATGGGATGGAAGCGGGGGAGAGTGGTGGGTTGAGGGGATCGTTCGACCTAGATCGTCGGGTAACCGAGCACGTCGCCGTTCGGGCAGTTGTTGGAGTGGACGGGGACGAAGTCAGTCAGAATCGGCAGCACCGACACCTCTGCCCCTTCCAGCCCACAGACGGATCCCGGCGCGAAGGTCCAGTGGGGGGTCGACTCGTTCTCCGCATGAGCAGGAACTGCCATGGCGAGAGCAGCCACGGCCAGCGTGGCGGTCATGATGATCTTTCGCATGCTCGCTCCAACGACCATGACAATCACCAGACACGGCTCACCATGGGCGTGTCCCCCACGTGCCCGAATCCGCGAGCACCAACGTGGAACAGCGGGGAGTCACAGGAACAGCTCCACTTAGCCGCAGGTCAAAAGGCTCCCAGCTCAGCAGCGATCCGCGTACGCGATCTTCCAAACTGGGGCTCTCACCCAACACCGTTCTCCTGCCCTCCGGATACCTTGAGCCGCATGGACGCTGCACAGCATCAGACGGGCCCGCTGTCAGACGAAGAGTTTCAGCAGTTCACCAACCTGCTGCGCCGCTACCTGCACTACGAACTGGATCAGTGGGTGGCTTCGTAGGTGGAAACGGACACCACTTGTCGGTGAGTTTCGACAGCAGTAGCTGCCTTGGGCTGTGTGAAATGTCGGTGAGATCTGACACCACCTGGCCTGGGGTGAGGTCCGGTGTCTGGTCGAGCCGTAAACGATGGACCTCAGCGCCTGCGTGATCGATGATCGGACAGTGAAGAGAGTCATCGATCTTGATCAAGCGGTCGTCGAAATTGCAGAGCGTCGACGTGGGTGGGAGTCCGCAGGATTGGCTGTCGGGCCTGTCAGTTGGCGTGACGAAGCAGCTTCTTGGCCTCAGCAGCTTGAGACGGACCGCTCGCGAGTGGAGGACCCCGATTCAATCGGCGTCCGTATCACGGGGCTGGCAGAGGCCGAGCTTTGTGTGGTGCTGTTCCGCGGTGGCTGGGCCGACGTCGACTTCATCGCGAGCATCGATGATGCCGGTGTGCTCCCTGCCCGGGATGTGGGTTCACCGCAAGCCTTCGGGAACCTCCTTGACCGTTGCGTGTCCAGGGTGTTCGGTCCATCCCAGTAGCGGCTTCCCCGGTGTCGTGATGGTGGCCATCGGCCGGCCCGCGGCACCTGTCGAAGAAGGCCCGCTGCCGTCAGTCAGCAGTCTGTTGGGCCCTGGCTCGGGTCTGGGCGAGGCGGAAGGAATCAGTGCCGGTCTCGATGATGTTCCCGCCGAAGGTGAGCCGATCGACGATGGCCGCGCAGAGCCGGGGATCGGTAAATGTTTTGGTCCACCCTCCAAAACTTTCGTTGGAGGCGATGGCGACGCTGTTCTTTTCCTCCCGTTCGGTTAGAACTTGGAACAGCAACTCGGCGCCACGTTTGTCGAGTTCCATGTATCCCAGCTCGTCGATCGCGAGGAGATCGACGCGTCCGTAGCGGGCGATTGTCTTCGTCAGGACCTTCTCGTCGGCGGCCTCCACCAGCTCGTTGACCAGCTTGGTGGCCAGCACGTACTTCACCCGGTAGCCAGCCATCGCGGCTTCGGTGCCCAGCGCGATCAGCAGGTGAGACTTCCCCGTGCCGGAGTCTCCTATGAGACAGAGGGGCAGGCCCTTCTTCACCCATTCGCAGGATGCGAGGGTGTGGATCACGGCCGGGTCGATGTTCGGGTTGGCGTCGAAATCGAATTGCCGCAGAGACTTTTCCCGGGGAAAAGAGGCGGCCTTGATCCGGCGCTCGGAACGTCGGCGGGCCCGGTCGTCGCACTCGGCCAGCAGCAGCTCCGCGAGGAACCCCCGATAGGTCATCTGGCCCTTGGCCGCATCCTCGGCGATGTCGGCGAACTGGCCTCGGATCGTGGGCAGTCGCAGGGCCTTGCAGGATGCTTCGATGGCCGCGTCGGCGGCCTGCTCGGTCAGCCCGCGGTGGCGTTTGACGGTCACGGCTCTTCTCCCTCGGGGTTGGGCCGGCCGCCCGGCCGGCGTCGTCGCAGTAACTGGTCGTAGACGGCCACCGAGGGCAGCGGCCGGGTGTCCGGCGGCAGGTGCGCCAGTCTCCGCTCGGTCAGCGAGGTGACCTTCGGATGCCCGAACCGGTCGGACTCCGGCCCTTCCGGCAGCACGGTCGGGGCCGTGGTGTCGTCGGCCTCCGCTGCTTTGCGGGCCTCCAGCGCGACCGCGTCCGAGGTCATCGCTCCCGCCCGCAGCGCCGCGGCGAGTCCGGCGACCAAGTGCTCGTGCGGCATGTGGCGGCCCAGCAGCAGGACCTCGATCAGCGCCCGGGTTCCGTCTCGGTCGCCGTGGGCCTTGCAGGCCGCTGCCCACCAGGCGTCGTGGACCGGGGTGAACTTCCCCGCCGAGCGGGCCTGTTCCAGCGCGGTCGAGCCGGGCAGGGCCCCCGGTTTGCGGACCAGTGCCTCCAGATAATGGTCCAGCACCAGACGCGACCCGGCCTTGGTCATCAGCCGTTCGTGCCGGGCGACTTCGACGCCGTCGTCGTAGACCACCAGCTCGGAGGCGTGCAGCATCACGCGCACCCGTCTTCCGATCAGCCGCACCGGCACCGAGTAGTGGTTCGTGCGGACGCTGATCTGGCCGTAGCGGTCCACTCGCAGTGCGAACAGCCGGCCGGTCTCGAACGGTTCGGCCGGCAACGGCTTCAGCAAAGGCTGTTCCGCGGCGAAGTACTCGCCGATGGTCCGCGGTCGGGAGCGGATCCGCCGGGCGTCGTCCTCCTCGTCCCAGCGGTCGACCATCGCGTTCAGTTCGGCCAGCGAGTCGACCTCGGGAACGGGGACGAAGTGATTGCGGCGGAAGTAGCCGATCTGCCCCTCCACCCCGCCCTTCTCGTGGGCTCCCTCGATGCCGGGACGGCAGTAGAAGACCTCGATGCCGAAGTGCGAGCGGAACGCGATCCACCGTTCGGTCTCCACTCGGGCCCGGTTGAAGCCCAGCACTTGGGCGACGGCCGAGTTGAGGTTGTCGTAGCGGACCTTGCCGGTCGGCACCCCCGCCGAGCACGCTGAGAGCGTGGACGTGTCCCTCGAAGAACGCCTCCTGGCCGCCGGAGGCGGACACCCGGTGCACCGCCTTGCCGGAGTACGACAGGCGGAACGAGAACAGGCTGCACTTGACCTGATCACCGGCCAGACGGATCGTCACGTCCCCGAAGTCGACCTCCGCTTCGGCTCCCGGCCGGTGGGACTGCGGCACGAAGGCCTTCGCAATGCCCCGGCCCGCCGCGATCCGTATCTCCTCGCGACGTTCCGCAACATAGGCGCGGACGATCCCGTAGGTGATGTCGGCAGCGTCGTGTTCGGCAACCAGCCGGTCGAAGATCCGCTTGGCGGTGTGCTGCTGTTTCCGCGGCGCGGTGAGATCCGCCCGCAGCATCTCATCGACCAGCCCTTTGTAAGGGTCCAGCCGTGTCCTGCGCGGCGGAGGCTTCTTGCGAGGCTCCGGCCAGACCGAGGTCAGAGCCTTGCGAACCGTGCGGAAGCCCACCCCGTACTTGTTCTGCAGGGCCCGGTTCGACAGCCCGGCCCGGGAATCACGACGGATCGCCGCGTACAGATCGACTTTGGACTTCGGCGGCATCCGTGCCCCCTCACCACGCGGTGCACTTTGATGCTCCCACCGCAAGCACCCAGGTGGTGTCCAAACTCATCGATACCGCTTCCCGATGAGAGCGGGCGGTGTCATCTCTAACCGACAGGCGGTGTCACTACCCACGCACACAGCCAGCCGCCGTCAAGCGTCTCCTGGACCGCACCCTGGAATGCACCGGCCTGCGGGACCAGGCAGGCGAGCCACTGCTCTACACGCCCCACGACTTCCGCAGGATGTTCGCGACCGAGGCCGTCACCGGTGGCCTGCCCGTTCACATCGCCGCACGCATCCTCGGACACAAGACGCTGACCACCACTCAGGCGTATCTCGCGGTCTTCCAGGACGACCTGATCAGGACGTACCGCGGCTTCCTCGACCGTCGTCGCGCCGCGCGTCCCCAGGAGGAGTACCGGGAGCCCACTCCGCAGGAGTGGCGCGACTTCCAGCAGCACTTCGAACTCCGCAAGGTCTCGCTCGGCACCTGCGGGCGTCCCTACGGAACCCCCTGCAAGCGCGAGCACGCCTGCATCCGCTGCCCAGTCCTCCAGATGGACCCCCGCCAGAAGTCCCGCCTCATCGAGATCATCCAGAACCTCCGTGAACGCATCCGCGAGGCCCGCGCCAACGGCTGGCTCGGAGAGGTCGAGGGACTTCAAGTCAGCTTCGACGCCGCGATGGCCAAACTCAAGAGCCTCAAGAACACCCCCACCGACGGACGCCCTGAACTGGTCGACCTCGGCATGCCCGTCTTCACCGACGACGCACCACCGCCTCAGCCAGATGAGTAGGTGTTCTTATTCCTAGCGCGTTGAAGCACTTCGCTCCGAGATCCAGATGGTCAGCAGATGGATCTCGCCCATTGCGGCGGATCGTCGTTGCGGAGGCCCGGTGCCCGGCGTCACAATGCGTGGAGGTGCCGGGTGGTCATCCCGGCGAAGTGTTGGAGGCGCTGCTTGTGAACACCGCACCGCGGTGCGCCTCGCCATGCGCGCCAGACGCTGACCACTTCGCTTCGCCCACCGGCTGACCTGCTTCATTCACGGTGGGCGCTTCCCCTCATGGGAGACCACCGTAGTGTCCGAAGACTTCGGGACGGTTGATCGCCGTCCTCTGGCAACGGTTCTTGCCGCCAACCTCGTTTCGATTGCAGGGAATTGCCTCACCTACATGGGCGTGCCGTGGTTCGTGCTGCAGAGCACGGGCAGCGCCGCCAAGGCCGGGATCGTCGCGTTCTGCACACTGCTGCCCGCCGTGCTCGCTGCGCTCGTCACCGGTCCGGTCATCGACCAGATGGGCCGACGGCGGGTGAGTGTTGCCTCGGATCTCGCCTGCGGGGTCGCCGTTGCCGCGATCCCGCTTCTGCAGTTCGCCGGCAGCCTGCAGTTCTGGATGCTGTGCGTGCTGATGGCGATGACCGGGCTGTTCCGTGCGCCGGGTGAAACCGCTCGCGGCGTGCTGCTGCCCACGCTCGCCGAACGCGCCGGAATGCCGCTGGCCAGGGCTGCCGGGCTGTACGACGGTGCGGCGCGCTGCGCGGCGCTGACGGCATCCGGTCTCGGAGGCGTGCTGATCGCCGTACTCGGAGCCGAGAACGTCCTGTTGGTGGATGCCGCGACCTTCGCCGTGGCCGCGCCACTGTTCGCGTTCGGAGTGCGCGGCCTGCCCGAGGCGCAGGCCCAAGAACGGGCCGAGCCGGCGTCGCTGCGTGCCTACCGTCGCGAACTCGGGGAAGGGTATCGCTTCGTGGCAGCCACGCCGCTGCTGCTGGGCCTGTGCCTGATGACGCTGGTCACCAGGGGCCTCGACCAGGGGTGGAGCGCCGTGCTCCTGCCCGTGCACGCCCGTGAAGAGCTTGATGGTGCCGTCGATCTCGGCCTGCTGAACGCGGCGTTCGGGATCTGCGCTCTCACGGGGGCGCTGGTCTATGGCGCGGTGGGCAGCCGCTTTCGGCGCTGGCCCGTGTTCACGATCGCCTTTCTCATCGGGGGCCTGCCGCGCTTCGTGGTGGCCGCCTTCACCGACACCTTCACCCCGCTGGCCGTGATCATGGCAGTTGAAGGTCTCGCCTTCGGCGTACTCAACCCCATCATGGCCACGGTGACGTATGAGACGGTGCCGGAGGACCTGCGCAGCCGCGTGCTGAGCGCGACAACGGCCTCGGTCCAGCTGGTCACTCCGCTGGGAGGACTGGCCGCGGGCTTCCTCGTGGACTCAGCCGGCCTGCCCTTCTCGCTGCTGGCGGTTGGCGGTGTGTATCTGCTCGCCACGCTCTGCCCGGTGATCTTCCCGGCCTGGAGGCAGATGGACCGTATCGGTTCTTCCCATGACAGAGCGGAGGGCTTGCTGCCGCAGGGTTCGGGGGTGAAACGGGTGTAGGCACGAGAACACCGTTTCGGCGCTGTTCACGAACATTTGACGTCGGTGCTCCCCGTCGTGCTCAAGCGGGGGGCCCGGCCTTCTTAGTCCGGAAAAGGGCCGCGACGACGGCGGCCGCGCTCGCCGCCGTCCTGTCCGGCGACACCGCCACCGCCGAGGCGTACTTCGTCGACGACCTTGCCGAGGTATACGCGGGCCGCGGTCTGACCGTCGAACTGGTCCACCGCGACCTCGACCGGGACGTCGTCGACCGCTGAACAAGGTGGCCCACTACACGTCGAAGAGCCCGCGCCTTCCAGCGCGGGCTCTTCGACGTGGCGTAAACGAGCTACGCCAAATTTGGCACACGCGCCGTCAAACACGAGTGCCTTGAAGTCTCCTGGCTCCGGAGTGCTTCGCGGTCCACGATGCGAGGGGCGCTAGCGGTGCAACAGGACTGTGGGACGTCTTCGGCCGACTCCGGACGTCTTAGGACAGCGGCGTCCCAATTGCTCAGGTCGGCGCGGTTCATTGACTCGATCGATCGAGTCAATTGCGCTCCCCACTGTGGACACTTGCGGACACTCGTGGACGTCCGTGGACTATGTTGATCTTGAAACCTCGAAAGGGAAGCGACCTCACCAGGGGCTTCCCAGGCGGCGGCGCGAGCGAGTACGCAGAGAGGCCCTTGCCGTTGCGCGCGTGGGTGCTCCATGCTCTGGGTGTCGGCACATTGCCGAGGAGGCCCGTCAACCTCCCCGCCCGCTGAACTCCTGGCTCTGGAGGAAGTTTTGTCAACGCGTCACATGCACCCTCTGCCGCGCTCCCCGCGCTGCTCATGCTCGGGCGGTGCCGCATGAGCGACCGGGTGCGGCTCGCGGGTCGGCTGATCGAAGCTCGACTCAGCGTCAGCCTTTCCATGCACGAGATCGGCGACCTGTCCGGCGTCGACGCTTCGTCGATCAGCCGGTTCGAGGACGCGCAGCGTCTGCCGAGCGAGTCCACTCTTCAGGCGCTCGTGAGCGCACTGCAGGGCGCCGGCGCCGACATCTCGTGGGACCTCATGCGAGAGATCCACGACCGGGCGAGGAAGGAGCCGGAGAAGGAACTCCGGAACAACTTCCGTTCCCTCGGGATGGAGACCGGTGAACCTGACCTGGTGGAGGTCAGGACTGTCCGCGACTACACGGAAGCTCTCCGGGAGCTCCACGTGTGGGCGGGCAAGCCGTCGATGCGTGACCTGGCGCAACGCTCCGATCACCGTGTCAGCAAAAGCACGTTCAGCAAGATGCTGAACGATGACAGGCTCCCGCGGTTCGACATCCTCAATGCCTTCCTGACCGCTTGTGGTTCGCAGTACCGGCAAGCCTGGATCCGGAAATGGCGTCAACTGGCGCGGACCCAGGACCCCACCACGATCGAGCGGTGGACGGCATGAACATTCTCGCCGCCACGGTGCCCAACTTCCTGGGCGGCCTGGCCGTCCTCATCGTGGGCAGTGCCCTCACGTGGGTACTTGCCCGGCGGGCGAATCGGCCGCGCCGGTACACCCTGCTCAACAGTGCAGCCCCAGACGGGAGCCCGATTGTGCACCTCACTACCCGGCGGGCGGGGACCATCATTCGTCGCGACGTAGGGCGAGGACCGGAACGGTTCGAGCTGACCAACGTCCAGCTGCCTGACGGCACGTATGCGGCCGAACCCATCGACCGGTACGTCGTCTGATCCCCCAACAGGGTCAACCTGGCCCCGTCCGTGAATCGCGGACGGGGCCGTGGAGTGACTGGGGCCGAATCCCGCCACACGCCGCTCCGGCCGGGGCCACCATGGCGACGTACGCGGCCGTGGGGAACATCGGTACCGCGGTTGGCGCTGAGAACGATCATGGCCAGGGCGTGAGCGCGCCCACCCGGTTCTTCGCACACCTCGGGCCGTGTGGAGCCCGTACTCACAGTTGAAAGCCGGCGGGTTGGTCTAGGCGGGGCTGTTTTCGGGGGCGTCCGCTCGCATTTCGGGCAGTGCGTCGGCTTCGGTGTTGAGGACCTCCGCCAGTGTCGCCCACTCAGGAGGACAGACCTACGACGGCGTTGGCCACGACGGCGGCGAGGGTGATGACGGCGGCGAAGGTGGTAGCGGCCCGGGTCACGGCCGCGGGGTAGGTGGCCCCGTCCAGGCGTGCGAGTTTGGCCGCACCGGCAGCGGCCAGCAGCGCGATGACCAACACGAGTGTGCTGGTGAGGAGGGTGAAGGCGACGGTCACGGCAGGCTCCCGGTGCTCGGTGAGATGTCGTGGTCGAACTTCTCTAAGAATCTGTTCGCCGTGGTTCGCCGGAGGAAGATGGACACGGCGAACATTGCTGTATGGGGGTGGGCAGGTGGAGGACCAGTGGACCAGCGGCAGTGACACTCCGGCCCTGACCGAGCTGCGGACAAGGCTGAGCGAAGCACTAGCCCGCAACCGGATGAACAAGACGGACCTCTCCAACAGCTCGCACCTGGGGCGCACGACGGTGTCGGAAGCCTTTCAGGCCGACGGGCCGCTGCCCTCGGAGCGGACGTTGACTGCGCTGGCCCGCGTCTTGAAGCTGCCTGCCGAGGAGTTGCTAGCGCTGCGGAGGGAGGCGGCCGACGGCGTACAGCGGCTGGCGCTGGGCCGTTTGATCGTGGAGTGGGACCCGCACGATCTAGAAGTCCATCCCGCCGGACCCGGCGCAACCCTTCCCGGCCACCGTGCATCGGAGGCGGATGCGCTGCCGGGGTACGTGGAGCGTGCGCACGACCTGATGCTGGGCGACGCGGTCCGGGACGCCAGGGCTGGCAGGAGCCGGATGCTGGTTCTGGTCGGTGAGTCCTCGACCGGCAAGACACGGGCGTGCTGGGAGGCGGTGCAAGCACTCGCGGACGACGGCTGGCGGTTGTGGCACCCGTTCGACCCAACCCGCGCCGAGGCCGCTCTCGACGACCTGCGCCGCGTCGCCCCACAGACCGTGGTCTGGCTGAACGAGGCTCAGCACTACTTCGGCGACCGCAAGGTCGGCGAGCGGATCACCGCCGCACTCCATGCCCTGCTCACCACCTCGGAGCGTGGCCCGGTACTGGTGCTGGGCACCCTCTGGCCTGGATACGCCAACCGGTATACGGCCCTGCCCAAGTCAGGGAAGAAGGACCGGTACAGCCGGGTGCGGGAACTCTTAGCCGGCCGCACGGTATGCGTACCGGAGACCTTCGACGCCCAGGCCCTGGCTATGGCTGCGGCCAAAGCACACGGAGGGGACCAACTGCTGGCCGATGCCCTTGCTCGCTCCGGCGTGGACGGGCGGGTGGCCCAGGACCTGGCTGGAGCGCCCGAGCTCCTCAAACGCTACAAACAAGCGACACCCGCGGCCCGAGCGGTGCTGGAGGCGGCCATGGATGCCCGTCGTCTCGGGGTTGGCCTCCACCTGCCTCAGGCATTTCTCACCGCCGCTAGCGCCGACTACCTCAAGGATTCCGAATACGACCAGCTCGCCCGCGTCAAGCGCGGGGGCAGAGGCTGGACCGAAAGGGCATACGCCGAACTCGCCAAAGAGGTCCACGGCAAGCAAGCCCCCCTGCGCAGCACCACTCCCCGGCTCCAGCACCGTTCGCCCACACTGCCCGACAACCCGACCGCGTCAGCCTCAGGGCCGATGCTCCGGCTCGCCGATTACCTGGAGCAACATGGCCGAACCGCCTGCATGGCACTGTGCCCTCCCGCTTCCTTCTGGCACGCAGCCCTCACTCACCTCACTCGCCCCGACGACCTCCATGCTCTTGCCGAGCAAGCCGAGAGGAGGCACCGCCTGCAATGGAGCCATCACCTGCGACACCGCGCCGTCCAGTACGGCAGCACTGCCGCACTGTCCCGTCTGGCTCTGCTGAGGGAGGAGGCCGGTGACTGGGCAGGCGCCCAGGATCTTGCCCGGAGGGCCGTCGAGCTCGGAAGCACCAAGGCACTGCGCAGGCTGGCCATGAGTCGGATGTTCTCGATCTTGGAGGGTCGGGAGAGCGCTGAGGACCTCATGCGGTGGGCCGTCGACCATGGCGACGACAGGGCCATCGACCTGGGACAGCTGGCCTGGATACACAGGTGGCACGGGGACCGGGACGGTGCAGAAAACCTGTACCGGCGGGCCGCCGATCTCGGAAACATCGAGGCCCTGCGCCGTCTGGCCGAGCTGCAGGAGGAGGCCGGGAACCGGGAGAGCGCCGAGGACTTCTTCCGGCGGGCTGCCGACCTCGGAGACACCTACGCCCTGCTCCATCTGGCCCTGTGGCGGGAGTCTGCTGGGGACCGGGCAGGCGCCGAGGACCTCGCCCGGAGGGCAGCGGATCTCGGAAGCACCTACACCCTGTGCCGTCTGGCCGAACTGCGAGACCGGGAGGGCGCGGAAGATCTCTACCGGCGGGCTGCCGACCTCGGAGACACCAGCGCCCTGTGCAATCTGGCCCTGTGGCGCACGGAGGCTGGAGACCGGGAGGGCGCGGAAGATCTCTACGGGCGGGCTGCCGACCTCGGAGACACCAGCGCCCTGAGCAGTCTGGC